>DATEAV010000052.1:0-5799 GCA_035288185.1 Anaerolineales bacterium
ATCCGGGGTAGTTCTCGACCTCATAGGTGATCGAGACCTGCCCGCCAAGCTGGTTTCCGGAGATGACCAGCGGATCGAGGTTGGCGCGAGCCGTGTAGAGGGCCACAGTCAGGCCGGCCGGCCCCGAGCCGAGAATGGCGAGCTTTTCCTTCTGCATCGTCCGCCTCCCCTGTCACAGCCCCCGCTGCGCCTCCCAGAATCGCGCCAGCGGCCCCATCGTCTGCCGCAGCCACCAGAGCGGGGCCCGTGTGCGCACCTGTCCCGCGGCATCGATGAACGGACGCCGGCAAGGATCATCCGGATCGCCGGGACGGCACGTGAGGCGCGCTCCCCCGCAGCGCGGGCAGGGCGCGGGCGTCTCTCCCGGGAGCAGGCAGCGCGGGCACAGGTAAACCTGCACTTGCCCCAACTCATCCATCGTCGTCCTCCCTTGGCGGGGCTGATTGTACCTCGCCGCGCGTACTGGAGTCCCCCGGTCCCACAATCCTGTAAGCGTCCCGAGCCGTAGGCGAGGGGCCGCGCCCGCTGCCCTCTCCCGCGGCAGCCAGCAGGGCGACGGCCGCGCCCAGCAGGAGGCCTACGCCAGCCCATACCGGCGTGCGTCCGATGGCCGCGCTCAGGTCGGCCGGCCTGAAATCGAGGAAGGGATGCGAATGGATCGAGGTCTTGATCAGCATCAGGAGCGCCGCCAGCGGCCCCACCGCCGCACCCGCGGCCAGGCCAATCAGCAGGTGGCGCGCGGCCAGCCGCCGCGATCTCAAGATCCCATCCAGCGCCGCGCGCGCCCTCAGGAAGGCGCCCAGCCCCCAGGCCACGGCGAGGACGGCCGCCATGCCGACCACTGTCGCAGGCCCGGGATCCTCGTATCCGAGCCACAGGAACCAGATCCCCCCGGCCACCGCCCACACCAGCCAGCGGATCCATCGTCTGCCTTCAGGGGCCACGTCTCTCGCCCTCTCCCGCGTCCGCCTTCGGACGGACGGCCAGGCTGGCGACCTGCGTGGCGGCGGTGAGCCAGAAGCTGCGCGTGACAAGGAACAAGACGGCGGATATCCCTGCCCGCAGGAGTGGAAACCAGGACGCCCGGCGCGCCCGCTCTTCGGCCCTCCACCATCGGGACCCCAGCCCCACCTCCAACGCCGCCAACCCAAGCCCCAGGGCAACCCCGGGAAGAGCGTCCCCTAGCCACAGCATCCCGGCCGCCCGGTAGAGCGCCCAGCGGGGCTCTTCGCCCAGGACCGCAAGCGGCGAGACGGAAGGAATGGGAATCCAGCGGCGAACTGCCCACGCCGCACCGACCCCCGCGGCGCAGGCCAGCAGCCCGGCGACGGCCCTTGCCGGGGAGGGCCCGTAGAGGCCGAAGTCTCTCCCGATCACGGCGCCTCGAACGAGCGCCAGGTAGGCCGGAAGAATCGCGTGCCCCCACCCGGCTAAGGGCCGTAGCGCCTCGGCACGGGCGCGCCAGGGGCCCTGGAGCCGCGGCCAAGCCCAGGCGGCATACGCCGGCGCGCTCACCGAGATCCCCACCCACAAGGCCGCCTCAAGACCCATCAGATCGGAATCCCTCGCCTGGCGAGATACGGCTTCTTCTGGATCATGCGGGTCCTTTCATCCTGGAGAGCCGATACAAGAATCATGAGACGAGGCTCGCCACGAGGCTCGCAACAATTCTACTCGTCGTACTGGGAGATGCCCGCCGGGGATCGTGGACCTGGGGGCAAAGACCTCCTGGGTGATGGTAGGGGCGAAGCATTCGGCCCCGTCGATCCCAAGAGGCGATGCCATCCGCAGCCGAATGCTTCGCCCCTACACGCGCGCGGCGGGGTGCCCATCCGCGGATGCCTCCTCACCCCGCCGAGCAATCCCTTCTCATGAGGCGCGGGCTGGGGCTCGTGCACCAGGGGGCAAAGACCTTCCAGATGATGGCAGGGGCGAAGCATGCGGCCCAGTCGGTCACGAGAGGCGATGCCATCCACAGCCGAATGCTTCGCCCCTACGCCTGCGAGGCGGGGAGTCCATCCGACCTACTCACGCCCTCAAGAGGGGAGGCGCCGGGTTGCGCGAGGATATCTTGCGACGGAGGCCCGCGAGACTACGCTCTCAAGTCACAGCGACGCCGCACCGTGGCGGTGTCCACAAGTATTGGTGATCAGTGATCGGTGATCGGTAGGAAGCGAACGGGCCGGTGACCGATCACCGAGTAACCGATCACCTGAACTAAAGTGGCATCCCGGTGCGCTGGAGGCGTTCGGCGCTTTCCTCCGAGAGCGGAACATAGACCGTGATCCGCGTTCCGATCCCTTCCGACGAATCAATCCTCAGCATTCCGCTGACGAGCTCGGCCCGCTCGCGCATATTGACCATCCCCAGGCTGCCCCGCTGCTCGTAGTTGGTGTCGACGGCCCCCACGTTGAAGCCCACGCCGTCGTCCTCCACCTCGAGGACAAAGAATTCTTCCCGCATCCTGAGCCGCACCCAGATGTGGCGCGCTTCGGCGTGCTTGCGAGCGTTGTTGATCGCTTCCTCGGCGATGTAGAAGACGACGCCCTGCTTGCCGAGCTCGAGCTGTTCGGCCGCGCCCGGCTGCGCCTCGACCATCACATTCTGGCCGTGGGTCTCGCGCACCTTCTCGGCCAGCTGATTGAGGGCGGCCACAAGCCCCTGGGATTCGAGGATCAAGGGCCGGAGCGTGAAGAGCATGTGGCGGATTTCCTTCGTCGTCCGGCGGGCCAGGTCTTCCACTTTGAAGAGCTCATCCGATGCCGCTTTGGCATCGCGCTCCATCAGCCGGCGGGCGAAGTTCACCCGCATGGCGATGGCGGCAATCGACTGGGTGGGCCCGTCGTGCAGATCTCGCGCCAGCTTCCTGCGAGCGTCCTCCTGGATCTCGGTGATGCGCTCCTTCTCCTGCTCCAGATCTCGGTAGAGACGGGCGTTCTGCAGGGCGACCATGGCCTGATGGCCGATGGCCTCCAGGAGCTCCGCCCTCTCCGCCGTGAAGTAGTCGGGCTTGGGATGGCCGAAGAGCAGGATGCCGTAGGCCTCGAGCCCGACGGCGAGCGGGATCACCAGGGCCTCGCGGCAATTGTGGAGCGCCACCAGGCGCGTGAGCTCGGGATCGCGGGCGGGCTCGTGCAAGAGGGAGGAGTCGCCGCTGTGCAGCGATTGCCCGATCGCTCCCTCCTCGCCCGGCAAAGTCACGCGCAGGTCGGAGTGAGTCAGGCGGCGGGCAGAGGCCACCCGCAGCTCCTGGTCGGTGAAGACCAGAAGCGCACTCACCAGATGCTCGTCCTCGGGGCCCTCCTCGGCCATAGCCTTGGCGCTCAGGTCCAACGCCATCTCCAGGACGCGCTCGTAGTTAAGCGTGGCATTGAGCTCGGAAGCCAGCTGGAAGACGGTGCGCACCTGCTCGTGATCCCCGATGCGCAACGGCGCCTCGTGCCTGGGCTCGGGAATTGATCCCTTCGGGACCGCGTCGCGGGTTTGTTCGGTGAGCCAGCCCAAGGAAGCCCCGGCGAGCATCAGCCCGCCGGAGTAGAGCCCGAGTGGCACAAGGACTTCCGCCTCCCGCGGGACGGTGGCGAGCACCAGCGCCGCGGAAGCGATCACGCCCAGAGCGGTGAGAGACAGGGCGGCGACCATGCCATAGGCAAGCCCGGCCTGCACCACACCGATCAAGAGGCTCCACCACAGGGGGCTGGCCAGCGAGCCCGAAGCGCCGATCGCCGCCAATGCGAAGACGACGTCGATTCCGGCGACGACCCACCCATGCCACACCGCCCGTTGCCCGGAGGCCGCCAGCAGGCCGATGGCCATGGAGAACGCCGCCCAAAGAATAAGAACGACGACCAACGCCCAACCGAGCCGATCGGTGAGCCCGGCCACGACCGGCAGGGCGCCCAGCATCAGCCAGCGCACACTCAGCCCCACCCACTCGATGGGATGCAGCGCCGGCCCGTCCTGAGGCGAGGTCATACGATCAATGATAGCCACCTCCTGAGGGTTTGCAATAGCAGCGCGATACGCCCTCGCCGGGCAGTTGTTTCACTGCACTCCTGCCGCCGGCGCCGGTCGGGCCTGGGCCGCACGGTTGCGGTAGTCACACCCGACCTCGGGTGCGACGTTTCAAGCGCGGCATGGTTACGAGTCGATGGAACTAGTTTGCCACGCCGGTCTCGCGTCTGCGGGCCCAGGCTGCAAAGGCCCCCCGGCCGGGCGCGAGCAGGAAGATCAGGAGGAAGAGGGCTGTCTCCACCAGGACGATCGCCGGGCCGGAGGCGATGTTCCAGTAGAACGACAGGTAGAGGCCGATGATCCCCGACAGGGCGCCGATCCCCGACGCCAGGGCCATCATCATCGGGAGGCGCCGGGCGAGGAGATAGGCCGCCGAGGCCGGCGTTACCAACATGGCAAGCACCAGGGCCACCCCCACCGCCTGAATCGAAGCCACGATGACCAATGCGATCAGGACGAGGAGGAGGTTCTGCAGGAAACCGACCGGCAGGCGCAGCGTCGTGGCCAGAACCGGATCGAAGGAAAGAACCAGGAATTCCTTGTAGAACGCGGCGACGACGAGGACAACCATCAGGCCCAGGCCGCCTGCCAACACGAGATCCGCGTTAGAGACGCCCAGGAGATTGCCGAAGAGGATGTGGGCCAGATCGACGGCGTAGGAGCGCTGCAGGGAGAGCAAGGCAATGCCGAGAGCGAAGGCCCCGGCGAACACGACGCCGATGGCGGCGTCTTCACGGATCCGGCGCCCGCGGGTGAGGGCGCCGATGCTCAGCGCCGCCGCCACGCCCACCACCAGCGCGCCGAGTGGGAGCGGCCACCCGAGCAGAAAGGCGATGACGACCCCGGGGAGCATGATGTGCGCCAAGGCGTCACCCAGAAATGCCATGCCCCGCAGCACGACGTAGGTCCCCAGGATGGGGCAGGTCACTCCCACGATCAGGGCCGCGACCAGGCCGCGCGCCATGAACGCGTACTCCAGCGGATCGAGAAGCCAGGCCAGAGCCGCGCTCAACCGCCCTCCTCTCCGCCTTCGCAGCACGTATCGGTGAGGACGAGCAGGCCCTCGGTCTCGGGCAGGAGGTGAATGTGATCCCCGTAGGTCTCTTTGAGGTGTTCTCGAGTGAGCACCGCGCGGGCGGGGCCAATGGCCACGAGCCTGCGGTTGATGAGCAGGATGGGATCAAATCGCTCGGCGGCGAGGTTTAGGTCGTGCGTGGCCACCATCACGGGGATCCCCTGCTCCTTGAGCTCGTCGAGCAGACTGAAGATGGCCTCCTGGCTCGGCAGATCGAGGCCGGTGAGGGGCTCGTCAAGCAGGATGAGCTCAGCCTCTTGAGCCAGGGCCTGGGCGAGGAAGACGCGCTGCTGCTGCCCTCCGGAAAGCTCGCCGATCCGCATCCCCTTGTGCGGCGCCATCCCTATGCGCTCGAGGGCCCGATCCACCACCTCCCAATCGGCTCGCCGCGGGAAGCGGAAGAGCCCGATCCTGCGAATCCGCCCCATCATCACGACCTCGGCCACCGTCACGGGAAAGAACCAGTCCACCTGGCTGCGTTGAGGCACGTAGGCGATGCACACGTGGCCCCCGGGTTTATGGCCATACACTGCGACGGAGCCGGAGCTCGGCCGCATCGCCCCGGCAAGCACTTTGAGAAGCGTGGTCTTCCCTGCGCCGTTGGGGCCGACGACGGCCACACGCGCCCCCGCCGCCAGGCGGAAGGTCAGCGCCTGGAGGGCTGTGGTCCCATCATAGCGGACGGTCAGGTCTTTCACCTGGAGAGGGAG
>DATEAV010000053.1:0-3840 GCA_035288185.1 Anaerolineales bacterium
CAAAGACGAGGACGATGGCCAGAATCCACGAGCCCACGGCGAAGGCCGGCAGCCGCATGAGCCAGCCATCCCCGGCTGCGAGCCATGCGCCGACGCTGAGCAGAGGGGAAAGGCCGAGGAGGATCACCTGAACAGGCTGAATCCCAAGCCAGCGGCCTGCGGCGGCGAGCGCTCGCCCGATCAGCCTCGGAAGCTGCCCCCGTGTGAAGCCGCGGACGCCGATAGCAAAAAGAACGACGCCCAGCGCCGTGTAGGATAGAGCCTGCCACCGGAACCGGGGATCGAGCTTGGGGAGGAGGGTCTGCCCGAGAGTTGCGAAGAACACGCCAGCCAGGAGCAGCACGGCCATTTCAGGCTGCGCGGGCCCCCGGGCCGGCGCTTCGGGCGTGGCTGGCGCGCTCGCTGGGCTTCGCTCCACGCGGCTGGTTCTCCAGCGGGCGAGGAGGCTCTTCCGCTCGCCGGGCGAAGATTCGGCGATGGGCAGGGGGCGGTCCGCCTCAGGTGTCTTGGGTGGGAGCTCAGTCTCTTTCATGGCATCCCCCTCCTCATGGGCGTGCGGGCTCTCGAGGGGCTTCGATGGCCGCATTCTAGCATCATCCGCCCACGGGGAAAGCCGGCCTATTGAGCCATTTCTCCCGATCCGGTGCTGAGGAAGCCGTTGAATAGGTCCAGCAAGGGACCTTCCCTAACGCCGACTACCTGGTTGCCGAAACGCAGGCAGGGAGGTTGCTGAGCCCGCGAGCCTTCGGTCCCAGGCGGTATCTCTCCTGAGCAACCGTGCCTGGCGGCCCAGCGTCGTGCTTGTGGGCCTAAGGCACCGACTGAGCGACTCCGGCCCGGGGAGTCTCGTCTTTGGCCCAGAGCCAGAGGCCGAGTATCACCCCCGATATCGTGATGAGCAGTCCTACGGGCACGTCCCACGGCAGATAGCGGAAGCGAAACTCATGCGCCCCCGCAGGGGCGCTGACCCGCAGCCGGTCGCCTTCAAGCAGCTCAACCCGCTCACCATCGACCCAGGCCCGCCACCCGTTCCACGAGTTCTCCTCGACGATCAGCTGACCCCCAGGCCCATCCGGACAGCGGACGGTGATATCTCCGGCCGCGCCTGTGGCAGTGCAGGCGACAACCTCGCCACTGCTCTGGATCGATGCGTAGTGCCTGTTCTCGTGAAGATATGTGTCAACACCGTCGGCGCTCCACTGGTAGGTACCCGCCTCGAGGATCCCGCCGCGCGTGGCCTCGATCCTCGGGGCGGGAACCTCCCGGCCTTCCCAACGCCACGGGAACCAAACGGAGCTTAGTTTCAGGCTCTGCTCCATGCCGACCTCGACCCAACCGTGCTCACCCCACGGGGGTTGAACCCATTCCAACGAGGGGGTTCTCCACCTCGTCGCCACGGCCTGGATGTTCTGGACGTTCGACGTCTGCACCCACGACCTGCCATGAAGGAAGGAGGTCCGGAGCCCAAGGACCAAGGGAATGGCGATCAGCCACGCAGTGTTCAGGCTCACCGCACGCTCGCCTTCGGCCTGTCTGAACCGCAGCGAGAGCTGAGGGAAAGACAGGGCGAGGGTTCGGTCGAGGCCGTACGCAGCGACAGCCAGGACCCCGGGAACCGCCAAACCCGCCATCAGCGGCGTGTGGCGTATCAGCGCCAGCGCAGGGATATGCTGCACAAGCCAGCGGAACGGAAGGGCGCTTGCCAGGAGAATGCTGACGAGCGACCCCACGATTATGAACGCGAGAGGGCGCCAGTCGGTCCGGCGGGCGAGAAGCAGGCCTAAAGCGCCGAGAGCGATCGGCACCCAGCCGACGTAGAGGTTGTATAGGTGCGGAAATCCAAGCTTGCCCAGGATCTCGGACTTCATGAAATCAATATCCCGGATCACCAGATTCAAGGGGATGTACTCGAGGGGCTGGGCCGCGCCAAAGAGCGCGTCCCCGTCTTTCCCGAACTCCGGGAGAAACCGCACCGTAGGCACAAGGAAAATCCCCGCCAGGAGAAGGGCGAGCCCTAGTCCGACCGCATACTCGCGCCAGACCGGGCGAGCGCGGAGGCGCTCATCGAGGATGAAGAGGAGCAGGAGAGGTGCCCAACCAAGCAAGGCGACCTGGAGGTATCCCTGGCCGGAAACGACCGCCAGCGCTCCCATGACGCCAAGCAAGACCGCAGACCTGCGCCGCCCCGTGAGACCGAGATCGACCATGGCGGCCAGAGCGAGGCTGGTTGATGCAGTCGAGATGACAACCAGAATGCCCGGGAGCTCCAGGCGGCCAGCGAGGTGGCCGCCGACAATTGCCGCCAGCCCGGCCCAGAGGCGCGCAGCCCACCCGAGCCTCATTGACCTTGCGATCCACCATTGGGCGGCTCCAGCGAGGAAGAACGAGACGGCCACCATGAGCTTGCCGCTCGTAAGCGGTCCCCAGATGAGCGCCGTGAGAGCGACAAGCGGGTGCAGCGGTGCGCCGTAGGTCTCCGCGAATGCGGGGAATCCACCGTTGACGCCTCCATTCCAGAGGGCGCAGAGGCCGCATTCGCGAAGCCATGTCCAGAGATAGTGAGACTGGAGCTGAAAGCCGAACTCCCTGCCCGAAGGCCAGACGGCCGGGTCGAAGTTCAGGTAGGGACGGGCAAGCCAGACGGCCCACCCGAGAATCACGGCGAGCTCCACCACCGCGCCCCACCGGCGGGGCGATCGCAGGGATTGCGCGGCACGCACGAGCCATCGTGGCAGGCGGCTCTCTTGGGGTCCGTCTCCCGGCGATGGTGCACGCAGGAATCGGTTGCGGTGGATCTCAGGGGCCTTGGCTGGGAGCTCGTTCCGTTCCATGGCATCCCCCTCCTCATGGCCGTCCGGGCTCTCGAGGGGCTTCGATGGCGGCATTCTAGCATCATCCGCCCACCGGGCGAGTCGCCCCGGAGTACTGCTTTCACCCGGGAGGAGGCAGGAGGCCCGTCCTCCGGCCTGCCCTCTTACTTGATCCCGAGCTCCTGCCGGGCGATCACCATCCGCTGGATCTCGCTCGTTCCCTCGTAGATCTCGGTGACCTTCGCGTCGCGGAAGTAGCGCTCCACCGGGAGCTCTTGCGAGTATCCCAGCCCGCCGTGGATCTGAACCGCGGCGTGCGCGCAGAACATGGCTGTCTCCGAGGCGAAGAGCTTCGCCATGCAGGCCTCGAGTGTGAATCGTGAGCCCGTTTCCTTGGATCGCTGCTTGGCCAGCGCCGCCTGGTAGATCAGCAGTCGGCTGGCCTCGATGCGGGTCTTCATGTCGGCCAGCTTGAATCCGATTCCCTGGAATTGCCCGATCTTCTGGCCGAATGCCTCCCGCTCTCGAGCGTAGGCCAGGCTGGCTTCGTAGGCGGCCTCGGCAATCCCCAGCGCCTGCGAGGCAATGCCGATCCGCCCCGCATCGAGCACCGACATCGCGATCTTGAAGCCCTCGCCCTCTTCGCCGAGACGACACTCTGCCGGGCATCGATAGTCCTCGAAGACGATTTCGCTCGTCGCCGAGGCGCGGATCCCGAGCTTGGGCTCCTTCTTGCCGAGGACGAATCCCGGCAGCTTCGTTTCGATCAGAAACGCCGTGATCCCACGATGTTGCCGGTCGGGATCGGTCATGCTGAAGAGGACGATGTATTCCGCCACCGGTGCACTGGTTACCCACGACTTCCGTCCGTTGATGACGTAGACATCCCCCTCACGGACCGCCCGTGAGCGCATCGTCCCGGCGTCCGACCCCGACATCGGCTCGGTGAGCGAGTAGGCCCCGATGGCCTTGCCCGAGGCGACGGCGCGCAGGTGCTTCTGCTTCTGGGCCTCGCTGCCGAAGCGGTAGA
>DATEAV010000054.1:0-6794 GCA_035288185.1 Anaerolineales bacterium
GAAGCCGCCGGATGGGGCCTCCGGCTGACGTAAGGCCACCCGATGACTGTTCCCGACGTCCTCTCGCCCTCCACCCTCACCGAGGCGCTTGACCTTCTCCGTCGCCACGCGGGCCGCGCCCGGTTGATCGCCGGCGGAACCGATCTGATTCCCCGGCTGCGACTTGGAGAGAACCGGCCTGCGGTCTTGATCAACCTCAGTCGGGTCTCGATCCCCGGTCTGCGCCGGGAGGGTGATTGGATCATTGTTGGGGCCGGGATGACACATTCCGCCCTGGCGCGGGCCCCGGAAATCCGCAAGCACTTTCCCGCGCTCGCTTGTTGCTGCCAGTCGATCGGCGGGAGGCCGGTCCGCAACCGGGGAACGATTGGTGGCAATCTTGCCAACGCCTCGCCCGCCGCCGACACGGCCCCGGCGCTTCTGATCTACGACGCCGAGCTCCGTCTGCTTCGCTCAGAGGGCGAGCGGTGCATCCCCATATCGGAGTTGTTCACCGGCCCGGGCGCGACCGTTCTCCGCGAGGACGAAATGATCGTCGAGGTGTGCCTCCCTCTTCCCCGGCCCAGGAGTGGGGCCTCCTTCATCAAGCTGGGACGACGCCAGTCGATGGCCATCGCCGTTGTCAGCGTTGCCGCGCGCTTGACGCTCGACGCGGCAGACTGCGCCGCCGAAGTGCGCCTGGCCATGGGGTCGGTGGCGCCTGTCCCGTTCCGCGCGGCGACGGCCGAGGGCCTTCTCCTCGGGGCCCCGCTCGAGGAGGAGCGGATCCGGGCCGCGGCGGCGGCGGCGCGGGAGGCCGCATCGCCGATCAGTGACCTGCGCGCCACTGCCTCCTATCGCAGCCGGATGGTGGAGGTTCTCGCCCGCCGGGCCCTCTATCTGGCCTGGGAGGCGGCGCGTGTCTGAGATCACACTCCGTGTCACCCTCAACCGGGTCCCTATGGAACTGCGCGCGGAGGCGGGAAAGAGCCTCCTCCGGATCCTCCGCGAGGATCTGGGGATGACGAGCGTCAAGGAAGGTTGCGGTCAGGGCGATTGCGGGGCGTGCGTCGTTGTGCTCGATGGGGAGGCCGTCAACTCGTGTCTGGTGCTTGCCGCTCAGGCCGATGGTGGTGAGATCACTACGCTTGAGGGCCTGGCCTTGCAAGGCGTGCTCCACCCTCTCCAGCGGGCGTTTTCCGAGATGTGGGCGTTCCAGTGTGGCTTCTGCGCGCCGGGAATGCTGATGTCGGCCTATGCCCTGCTGTTGCACACCCCGTCGCCGACGCGGGATGAGATCGAGGAGGCGATCGAGGGAAACCTCTGCCGATGCACAAGCTACCGTGCGGTGATCGAGGCCATCGATGCCGCTGCTGGTGAGCAGCGGCGCGGGGGTCTCGCCGCCGGAGCGCCCGATGCCTGAGCTCGAGGTCGTCGGCCACCCGGCGGCGGCTGTGCGGGCCCATGAGATCGTCACCGGCCGGGCACTGTACACTCGCGACCTGGGCATTCCGGGTACGCTGGTCGGGAGATTGCTCTACACGCCGATCCCCTGCGGCAGGATCCGGCGGCTCGACGTGAGAGCGGCCCGCCGGTTGCCGGGCGTGACGGCCATCCTCACTGCGGCGGACGTCCCGGGGGAGAACTCCTACCTCTATTCGATCCCCGACCAGCCGCTCCTGGCATTCGACTTCGTCCGTTTCCAGGGCGAGGCGCTGGCAGCCGTCGCCGCCGAGAACGAGGAAGTAGCCGCTCGGGCCCTCGAGGCGATCGAGGTTGAGCTCGAACCCCTGCCGGGGGTCTACGACGTTCTTGAAGCGATGCGCCCGGGCGCGATGCAGGTGTGGCCGGATCGGCCCAACGTCCATAGCCGTCTGGTCATCGAGCGGGGGCAAGTGGATCGTGGGTTTGCCCGCGCGGACGTCGTGATCGAGAACCAGTACCTCACGCCCTGGGTGGAGCATGCCTTCCTTGAAACCGAGGCCGCCCTGGCGATGTTGGACAATACTGGGACGGTGGTGGTTTATTCGCCCGGCCAGTCGCCGCATCGCGACCGGAGGCAGATCGCGCGGGCGCTTGGGCTACCGGAGGTCCGCGTGCGGGTGATCACGCCGGCCATTGGCGGCGCGTTTGGCGGGAAGGACGAGGCTCACGTCCAGATCCACGCGGCCTTGCTGGCACAGGCCACCAGCCGGCCCGTGCTGATCGAACGCTCGCGAGAGGAGTCGATCCGCACACACGTCAAACGCCATCCGGTGCAAGTGCGCTACCGGACGGGCGCGCTTCGCGACGGCCGGCTGACGGCCATTCACGTTGAGGCCATCGGCGACACCGGGCCCTATCTCGGAGCGGGCGCCGAGATCATGGCCTGCCTGGCGGCGACCGTGTTCGGCCCCTACAGAGTCCCGGCGGCGCGAATCGAAGCCTGCACCGTCCTGACCAACAATCCGGTGTGCGGGGCGATGCGCGGCTTCGGCATCCCGCAAGGGCAGTTCGCCTGTGAGCTCCAGATGGACGACCTTGCGCGCCGCCTCGGGATCGACCCACTGGAGGTGCGGCTGCGGAACGGGCTCGAGACCGGCGATGAGATTCCCACCGGCGTCCGTATGCGCCAGGCAGGCGGGATGAAGGGCTGCCTGATCGAGGCGGCCCGCTTGGCCGGATGGGATCGGCGAAGAGAGATTGAGCGTGCTCCGGCGCCTCACTTGCGCCGCGGCTGGGGAATGGCCTCGATCCTTTTCACCGTGGGCATGGGGCGCAATGTCCCCGATTTCGCCGGGGCGAGCCTCGACATGGCGCTCGACGGCACGGTCAGCCTCCGCACCGGAGCCTCGGACATGGGCCAGGGGGCGCACACCGCTCTCGCCCAGCTCGCGGCCGAGGCGCTGGGCGTTCCCCTCGAGTCCGTTCGGGTTGTCGCGCCCGACACCGATCAGGCGCCCAACGCCGGGCCCGCAGCGGCGAGCCGCACGACTTTCGTCTCGGGAAACGCGGTGCTGCGGGCGGCCGAACCTATTCGGCACACGTTGCTCCAGATCGCCTCCGAAAAGACCGGCCTTCCCTTGAACGTGCTTGGCCTGCGTGGCGGGAGGCTGATTGCCGAGGGCGAAACCCTCAGTCTGAATGTAGCCGAACTGGCGCGGGAGGCCGCCTTGCAGAGCCGTGGGCTGCACGCCGACGGTTTCTACGCGATGGAATACCCCGAGCCCCATCCGCCCGATGCCTACCCCTATGCCTACTCGGTTTTCACTTTCGCCACCCAGGTCGCAAGAGTGCTGGTCGATGTGGAGACGGGACAGATCAAGGTGGAGGAGATCGTCGCCGTCCAGGACGCCGGCCAGGTGGTCAACCCCGCAGCGGCCCTGGGCCAGGTGGAGGGGGGCTGTGCCATGGGGATCGGCTACGCGCTGCTGGAGGAGCTGATCGTCCACGAAGGCCGGACGTTGAACAACTCCCTCGAGGGGTATCTGGTCCCGACAGTGCGAGATGTTCCCCCAATCCGGGCTCGTCTTCTGGAGTACCCGGAACCTTTCGCGCCGTATGGCGCCAAGGGAATTGGCGAGTCATCTCTCACCCCCACGGCGCCCGCGATCGCCAACGCCGTTGCCGACGCTATTGGGGTTCCCATCCGCCGACTGCCGATCACACCGGAAAGAGTTCTTGACGCGCTGGAGCGCGGCGAAGACGGGAGGGTGAGGTGACCGACGACTTTCCCAAATCGGAACGCCCCTGCGCCGGGATGAGGAGCCGCCCGGCACTGATCCGTGCGGCTCCGGTGGCTTTCACTCTCCCCGGCTGCCCGGCGTCTGGCGTGCGGTTCGCGGTGGCGAGCGACGGCAAGAGGGCGGTGGGCGCCGGATGATACGGGAGCCTGGTGCCGATCTTGTCTTCCGCGGAGCCCGGCTTGCGGAGCAGGAAGGACTGGTGGATATCGCCGTCTCCGGCAGCCGAATCGCAGCCATTGGGCCGCACTACCCCGGTGCGGCGGCCATGGAACGCGCGGCGGAGGGCATGCTTGCAACGACGCCCTTCATCGACGCCCACCACCACCTTGACTGCGCGTACCTCTCCCACCCGCCGAACGTCTCCGGCACCCTCGAGGAAGCGATCCGAATCAATGCGGAAGTGAAGCCGCGGCGGTCCCCCCTCGAGGTTCGTCGGAACGCCTGTCGAGCTCTCGAGCAAGCCCTGCTCCATGGGACCGGGTGGATCCGGAGCCACGTCGACATCGATTCCGTTTCGGGCCTGCGCCTGCTCGCCCCCGTGCTCGAGGCGAAGGAGGAATTCCGCGGCCGCGTCGACGTCCAGATCGTGGCCTTCCCCCAGCTCGGCCTGGTGCGCGATTCGGAGAGTATCGGCCTGATGCGCGCGGCACTGCGCGAGGGGGCGCAGGTCGTCGGCGGGATGCCGCACGGGGAAGCCTCCCGGCAAGATGCCGCCCGACATATCGACCTGGCGCTGGAGATCGCCCAGGAATACGACGTCGATGTCGACATGCACATCGACGAGACCGACGATCCGGCGTCGCGAACCCTCGAGCTCTTGGCGGAGGCGACGATTCGAGAGGGGTACCAGGGGCGGGTGACCGCCGGGCACTGCTGTGCGCTGGCTGCCTATCCTGATGACCTCGCCAGGCGCGTGATCGAGCGAGTGGCCGAAGCGGGGATTCACGTCGTCACCAACCCTCTGAGCAATCTCTATCTGCAGGGTCGCCACGACCGCCAGCCTGTGCGGCGAGGGATCACCCGTGTGCGCGAGCTCCTGGCCGCGGGAGTGAACGTCGCCTGTGGGCTCGATGACGTGGGCAACATCTTCTTCCCCTTCGGACGGATGGACATGCTCGAGGTGGCCATGATCACCGCTGTCGCGGCCCACCTGACAACGCCGGAGGAAATCGAGACGGCTTTCGACATGCCCCGCCACAGGGCAGCCCGGGCGCTGCGGCTGACGGGCTACGGCCTCCGCGCCGGAGCCGCCGCCGACTTCCTCCTCCTGGATGCCGGCAGCGCAGCCGAGGCGCTCCAGCGCCAGCCGGCGCGGCGCTTGGTCGTCCGCGGCGGGCGCATCGTGGCCGAAACAGCCACCGACGCTCGGCTCCCGGCGCCCATCGGCTGAACGTGCCGCCCCTGTTTTCCGTTTCCCTGAGGGCAGAGTGTTAGAATCGCGCCTCGACTCCACGGGAGGCGCTGGGCGTTGTCCGTCCGCCTGCATGCTTCGGCTTCCATCTTGCTCCTGGCACTGTTGGCTAGGGCGCCGAGCGCCGCGCGCGCCCAGGCCGATTGCGCCTACGCGCTCGTCGGAGAGGTGAACAGCCTGCGGGCCTCCTACGGGCTGGCTCCCTACTCCGCCGATCCCGTTCTCATGGCGGTGGCGCAGGCACAGACCGAGTATCGGGTGGCGACCGGCGGGGCCTACGGTCACCTGGGCCCGAACGGCGAGCGCCCGCGCGATCGCGCCATCGCCGCGGGCTATGGCGCTGGGATGACTGTCTTTGTCTCCGAGAACATCATCGAGGGAACGGACCTGACGGTCTCGCAGGCAGTTCAGTGGTGGACCGGCGACGACCCACACCTGAACACGATGATCGGGCAGAACTACCGGGATATCGGCGCCGGCTGCGGCTGGTCGGGCAACTACGCCTACTATACGATCATGTCTGGCTACGTCGCCGGCGGGTATTCTTCCTCCGGCTACTACACGACGCCTCCACAGGGGGCCTCGGCCGCGGCGTCGTTCCTTCTGTCCACGCCCGCCCCCGATGGTTCGATTGTCCACACGGTCGCCCCGGGGCAGACCTTGTGGACCATCGCGGCGTATTACGGAGTGGACCTCGACGCCCTGCGGAGCCTGAACGGTTTCAGCGAGACCCCGCTTCTGCATCCGGGCGACATGGTGATCATCCGTGCCCCAGACTCCACGCCAACCCCCACGCCCGCGGCGCCGACCCAGCGTGCAACTCCCCGTGTTACCAGACCAACGGCCCAGCCCATCGCAACGGCGACGGCGTCTCCGCTGGCTGAAGAGCCCCTCCCGGCCGAGAGGAACACCCTCAGCACGGTGCTGATCGGAATCGGCGCGCTCCTCGCCCTGACGGGGGCAGCACTGGCGATCCGGCGTTCCTAGCTGGCACGCCGTCAGACTGGAATCTCAATCCCACCCACGGATCGGCCAGTGACGATTCCACAGTTGGGCCGGGAAGATCGCGACCCCTCGCCGCCAAGATCAGGACTCAGTTCCACGTGGGGAAGGACGCCTGCGGACGACCCATCGCGGCACTGCGCGGCGGTAGGCCTCGTAGTCTTCCCCGAAGAGGCGAGCCAGCGTCGGCTCCTCGTAGATGACGACGAAGACGTGGAAGGCGACGGCCAGGATCGCAGCATAGGCCCCCAAGCGGAGAGAGCTGAAGAACAGAGCCTCACCCGCAACCGTCGACAGGACGGCGAGGTACATCGGGTTGCGGGTACGCTGATAGGGCCCCGCAACGACGAGGCGTCGTGGTGGGCCTGTTGGCGAAGGGGTCCCGCGGCCCTGGCGGACGAAACCGGCCAGGCATGTGAAGTAGAGGGCTAAGCCGGCGGCTGCCAGGACGGCCCCAAGGATCCGAAGCAGGGCGGGAGCCGCGGGAAGAGGCGCCTGTCGGCTTGAGAGCAGGACGAACGGGACGATCACGACGACTGTGCCGGGCACGAGAACGGTGAAGAGGGCGGACTTGAGCGCTGTCATCGGTCCGTGACTGCCGAGCGAAGGTCCCCGATCCGGTGGGTTGATCTCCTGCGCAGGGCGTATCGCCTCACCCCAGAATCCTTCTTAGCACG
>DATEAV010000055.1:0-3458 GCA_035288185.1 Anaerolineales bacterium
TACAAGATCATCGAGCTGGTCGGCACGAGCGATGACTCATGGGAGGCCGCCGTCGCGGCCGCGGTCGAGACAGCTTCGAAATCGCTGCGTGACCTACGGATCGCCGAAATCCTCAAGCTGGATGTCCAGATCGAGGACGGCAAGGTCGCCGCCTACCGGGCGCGCATCAACGTCTCGTTCAAGTATGAGCGGGAGGACTGAGCCGCCTCCCTCGTCGCCTTCCTTGCGCAACGACCTAAGCCCGTAATCTCCTACCGGGGCCGGCCCGGCTGAGGTGCGGCGCGCCTGGTGGCAACCGTCATCCGACCCCCTATGCTGATCTCCCGAATCGCCTACTACCTTTCCTCCATCCCGACTCTCCTGGCCGGGCTGGAAAACTGGTGGCTCCTGGGTCTCCTGAGGCTGGGGATCCGTGGGCGGGGCGCCCCAATCCTGCGCCTACGACGCAGCCCGCTTCGTTTTCACGTCCGCACGGCGATGGACGTTTGGGTGATCAAGGAGGTCTGCCTCGACCGCGACTATGAGGGCGGCGGCGTTCGGCTCCTGGACGGCTGGACCTTCCTGGACGTGGGTGCGGGCATCGGCGATTTCTCGATCTCGGTCGCGCAGCGCCTGCCCGGCAGCCGCGTCATCGCGCTCGAGCCCTTTCCCTCTTCTCATCAGCTCCTTCTCGATAACATCCGCCTCAACCGCGTCTCGAACGTCCAGGCCCTTGGGTACGCACTCGGCGCAGGCTCCGGGCCGCACAGGCTGCGGGCCGGCCAGGCGGAGCCGGGGCAGAGCAGCACGGCGAGGCGCGGCCGAGGTGTGGCGACGCACGAAGAGGAGGTGCCCGGCCGGTCGTTGGCGGGCCTCTTCGAGGAGCTGGAGATCGAGCGCTGCGACTTCGTGAAGATGGATTGCGAGGGAGCGGAGTACGAGATCCTGATGACGGCCGACGAGGCGACGCTGGCCAGGATCCCTCACATCGCTCTGGAATACCACGACCTGTACACCGACCACAGCCATGAGGAGCTGGCTGAGTTCCTGGGGGCGAAGGGCTATCGCATCCGCACGGAGCCGAGCCCGGCTCATCGGGAAATCGGTTACCTCTTCGCTTCGCGGCGCCCGCTGGGCTGAAATTCCCCCATCCTCTAGCCCCTTATGCCTGTTGCGGGCCGCGCGGCCCGAAAGTACAATCCGGCGGCGCTGACCCGCTTGCATTGTCAGCGCCGCGCGCCACCTGGCGAGTGCTCGGCGCTCCCGGATGTTCCGGGGGCCAGCCGGGCCGGGCGGCGTGCGGCTTGGCGTCACGCCCGGAGGCTTGGCATGACCGTTAAGAGGCCCGCAAGCGAAGCGGAACGTGAGCCGACCGTCTGGGAATGGCTGAGGTCACTGCTGCGTTTCCGTCCCATCCCGATCCCCGAGCCCAGGGCCGCACCACCGCCATCTCAACCTCCCGGACGTCCGTCCGCCCCCGAACCTCGGGAAGCCGGCCGCGCCTGGCTTTCGATCTCCCAAAGGACCGTGAGGATTCCCGTGGCCGTGGTGCTCGCGCTCATCGCCCAACGTTCCCTGGAGCAGCGGAGCGGGGAGCTGTGGGTGAGCATTGCGCTATACCTGATTGCTGGCCTCCTCTTCGGCTGGGCCGTTTGGGCGGGCGACATCCCGTTTGAGCGGCCGGAGGAAGCCGACGTGCCTGCGGGGCCGGTCCGGGCCCGACTCGTCTTCCTTTTGCCGGCCGCCGTCCTGGCGGCGCTCACCTTCCAGGCATCGGCCGGGAACCGGTTCACCTCAGGCAGCCTGATCCTCTGGTCCGGCAGCCTGATCTGCCTGATGCTCTCGCTCTGGGAGGGTGAGCTTCGCGTACGGGGGCTTTGGGATCGATTCATTTCCTGGGCGCGGCAACCGCGTCTCAACCTCCACCTGGGCGGCTGGGGGATCCTGGTCTGCGTCGTCTTCACGCTGGCGGTGTTTTTCCGACTTACTCAGCTGCAGACGGTCCCGAACGAAATGGTGAGCGACCACGCCGAGAAGCTGCTGGACTTGAACGACGTCTTGAGCGGGGAATACCTGATCTTCTTCCCGCGCAACACCGGCCGCGAGGCATTCCAGTTCTATCTCAGCGCGGCAGTGGCCCGCCTCTTCGGGACCGGCATCTCGTTCCTCACCCTCAAGATCGGCACGGTGCTGGCCGGGTTGCTGACCTTGCCCTACATGTATCTGCTTGGGCGCGAGCTCGGTGGGCGGAAAGTGGGCCTGGCGGCCGTGCTCCTGGGCGGCGTGGCCTACTGGCCAAACATCATCAGCCGGATCGCCCTGCGCTTCTCCCTCTATCCCCTGTTCGTGGCCCCGGCGCTCTACTACATGGCCCGCGGATTGCGTCTGCGCCGGCGAAACGATTTTCTCCTCTCCGGCCTGGCGATCGGCCTCGGCCTGCATGGGTATTCGCCGGCGCGCATGATCCCGATCCTGGTGGCCCTGGGAGTGGGGCTATACCTGCTTCATCGCTCCGCCAGCGGGCAGCGGCGGGCGCTCCTCGGCTGGCTGGCGGCTGCAGCGGCCGTTGCCTTCGTCGTTTTTATTCCCCTCCTGCGCGCCGCCATCGAGATGCCCGATCTCTTCCTCTTCCGGATGCTCACCCGGGTGGGAGATCTGGAGCAGGAGCTGCCCGGGCCCCCGATGCAGATCTTCCTCTCCAACCTGTGGAATGCTTTGCGGATGTTCGCCTGGGACGACGGCGAGGTCTGGGTGATCTCGATCACGCACCGGCCTGTTCTCGATTGGGTGACGGGCGCCTTCTTCCACCTGGGGGTGGTGGCGCTCTTCGTCCGCTATCTGCACAAGCGGCACTGGCTCGATTTGCTGATGCTGCTCTCGATCCCCGTCTTGATGATGCCCTCCATCATCTCGCTCGCCTTCCCCGGAGAGAACCCCGGGCTCAATCGGGCGGCGGGGGCTATCGTACCGACCTACATCATTGCCGGGTTCGCTTTGGTGGCTGTGGCGCAGTGGTCCGGCGGCGCCCTGCGCAGCCGGATGGCGAGAGGCGCAGCCCTCACCTTCCTCTTCATCCTCTCGGCCATCGCCGTGGTCTCGAACTATCGTCTGGTGTTCATCGACTACGCCACGCAGTATCGCCTGGGGACATGGAACACGAGTGAGGCCGGCGCGGTGGTCCGCGGGTTTGCCGAGTCGGTGGGGACCTATGAGACGGCCCACCTGGTGGGCTTCCCCTATTGGATGGACTCTCGCCTGGTGGCCATCCACGCCGGCCGCCCCACGCAGGATCCGGCGATCTTCCCGGAGCAACTGGAGGCCCTGGCAGGAGAGGAGCGCGCCCAGCTCTTCATCCTCAACCTGCAAGACGCGATCGGTGTCCAACGCTTGCGGGAGATCTTCCCTCAGGGAAGGCTCTCTCGGTTTGTTTCCGCTACGGAGGGGAAGGACTTCCTGATCTATCTGGTGCCTCCGGCGAG
>DATEAV010000056.1:0-4061 GCA_035288185.1 Anaerolineales bacterium
GCCCGCGGGGCGAACGGCCGGCGGGCCGCATCGTCCCGACCCAGCACCCACCTGCACCGCACCTGCAGTGCGCTGCACACTTGCACTGGCGCTGCGCGCCAGCGCAGTGCCAGTGGGCCGTCTCGCCCCGGCGGGCTGCACCCGCCAGGGCGCGGCCCGAACGGGGTGAGGCCGAAAGGTACAAGGCATGAATGGCACGGCATCAGTGCAATTGGAGGCAAGCGATGGTTGAACGAGTCGTTGTGCGATTCATTCACAGCCTTTCGGGATGACATTGGTGTGATGGGCGCGGGGGTGCAGCCCAGTTGCCTTGCTGTCCCTCACAAGGTCAGGCGCAGCGTCACGATCTCGTGCGGGCGCGCCGTCACGCGGATGCGCCGTCCATCTTCCACCGAGAGGGCATCACCCGGCTGCTCATCCAGCCGCGCCAGGCTCGCATGGCGGATAGGCAGCAGAGCCTCGACGATGACTTCGCGCCGTTCCGCTGTGAGGTTCACGCCGCGAACGATCAGGTCTTCCCCCTCCTCCGAGAGCTTCACACCCGTCAAGACGAATCCATTCGCCGGCGCCGCGAGCAGCGACGCCGCCGGCGGGAGACGCCCTTCGTGCAGCCCCGCGCCGACGGCCCGCATCTCGCTCTGGAACGCATAGGCCTCCATCATCGCCGCTTCGAGACCGCCTCGGATAGGGATCACGCTGAGAGAGAACGCATGCCGGCCGCGTACTTGTCCGCCGGGCGTCGGCACTTTGGGCCCAGCCCCGCCCTTTCTCGTAGCGAGATCATCCCGAGACAGCCACCCGAATGAGCGCACGAGAGTGACGGCAATCTCCCCCTCTGGAGAGACGCTCCCCTCCCGCAGGCCTTGGTTGGCGATGAGCAGCCCCCCTCCGGGTATCTCGCCGCCGACGAAGCATCGCATCGGCGCCTCCCGGGCGGGCTGTTCGATCCAGTCTTCCCCTCCGGCTGGGATCTGCGTTGGACGCCGCACGACCTCGTACGTTGCGTCGTAAAGCCCCTGATCCACCGGATGATGGAGAGGAAAGATCGCCTGGAGGCGATGGTCTTCTGCATCGTTCTCCACTTGGAGCTCGACATCCAGCCTGGGGACTCCGCGCCGCAGCGAAAGCACAGCCCTCACCGTAATGTGGGCCGTCTCGGCCGTCCGGGCGGAACGGTCCGGCATCAGGCGGGCTGGAACATCCAGCAGATACTCCACTCCAAGGCTCTCCCCGCAAGGACCAACTCGTCGGCGTATCGCGTGTTCCGGCACCCGGGCCTCGTTGGGAGCCTCGCCTTCCACCGGGCAGAAGGTGTAGGAGTCTCCGCGGTCGCCCACGTCGCGGAAACGTAGCAGCCCGCGGTACGTCATCCCGTTGGAGCGATCGGTCAGCGTCAACGTGCCGTCTTCCTCCAGACGCACGAGCAGCGTCTCATTGGAGATTTCGCGCCCGTCGTCCTCGAGCTCCGCAGGCTCCGATCCTGTTCTCGGGACCAGGTACAGCGTCCGAAAGCCGTGAGCCGGCACCTCCGGCACGATGGCCTCGATCTCCACCTCGGTGGCCAGATGGGCAAGAAGGCGGAATTGGCGGTAGGTCCCAGCCGCCAGGATCTTCTCGATCTCCTCGAACGCCGCCTCCAAAGATGGCGGGTTTGGATCGTCGGCCTCGGCCAGGGCGACGTCGATGAGCAGGCGTTCTCCTTGGGGCACCAGGGCGATTTCCTGCACGGCCAGCCCGAGGGCATGACCGCCGCTCACCAGGCCCTGGATGCCACGCAATCCTTCGACATCCAGTTCCATGTCGGCAAGAGGGCGGGCGGATCGTGTGCGCTCGATAGAAGCGACCGGATCGCCGTCTGCAGTCTGGATCTGGTAGGCATCGAGCCCGGCCGCCAGCTCGAAACGGCCCCGGGCGAGCCCGGAGCGCGGCCTTGCGTGCGGGTTGAACACGACGAGCGCCGCCCGCGCCCCCCGTCCGGGCCGGCGCCCCGAGGGCGCCAGCCTGCGGGGCGAACGGCCGGCGGCCGGGCCGGCGCTCGTATCCACCTCTTCGGCCAGGGCGACGAGGCTCTGGCGAGCGATCTCCTCCCCGATCTGCTCCACCTGGTCGAAGCGCGGCCTCATCTCCTCGTGCACCGGATCGATCGAGCACCCGCAGATGGAATCGTGAGGATGGCATTGCAGAAGGATGCGCCAGGCCTCGCGCAAGAGCTGTTGTGGCTTGCGGACGCGGGGCGTGGTCAGATGACCCGTGAATACCGATCGCTCCGGGTTCCTCCCGGCGAGGATCTCCGCCCAGGCCGCAAACGGCTCGGCCCACCTCTCCAGTAGGGTCTCGCAGGTGTGGTTCCTCTGCTTGATCCAAACGCGGCTGGAAAGGACGGCCGGCAGGAGATGGTGCCGCTTGGGATTGCGCGCCTCGCCGCGCACCACTGGAAGCTCAAGAGCGCGTGCCTGCACTTCCTTCCAGACGGCCTCGAAATAGAGCGGCAGCGTCGAGATCACCAGGACGGCATCCGCCATTCTCAGCTCGCGTGCGAGGGGCGCCACCTCGGGCTGCGGCTCCTGATGGTCGGTTCCGTTCAGGATGAGCAGGTGGCTTGTCGCCGCATGCGGCTCAAGGGAGGCGCGCCGATCGTCGATCGCCTTCTTGAAGGCCTCGGGAGTGGCGGGGAGGCGGGCAGCGTTGTCGTAGCCGTCGCGCAGATAGGCCGTGAGCGCGCGGCTGCCGTCGGGAGCCTCCCACCACACTTCGCAGGGCTCGTCCGCCAGCCCGCGCCGGAAGGCGGCCGTCTCGATTCCGAATCCGTGCAGGATCTGGGGAAGCTGCCCGACGTGTCCGAAGGGATCGGGCACATACCCGACGTCCATGCGGCGTCCGAACCGCCGCGAGACCTGGCTGCCCCTCAACAGGTTGCGGACGAGCGCCTCCGGGCTCACCAGGAACTCGTCCGGGAGCACGTACCAGGGGCCGATGAGAAGAGTCCCCTCTCGCACCCGGCGCACCAGTTCCGCTTCGCGGTCCGGGCGGATCTCGAGGTAGTCCTCCAAGAGAACCGTCTGCCCGTCGAGGGTGAAATGAGAGAAGCCTGGATCGCTCTCGAGTATGTCGAGGAGGAGATCGATCAAGTGGACGAGCTTCAGGCGGAACGACTGGAACGGTAGATACCACTCTCGGTCCCAGTGCGTGTGCGCAATGAGGTGCAGTGTGACCATGAGGGCCTCGAGGGTCAGGCGTTGAGGTCGTGCGGCATGCGTTCCTCGCCGACCGCGACCGGCCGCGAAACGTCGGAGCACCACTCCGACCACGATCCTCCGTAGAGGCGAGCTCCGGCCAGCCCGGAATGCTCCATCGCCAGGAGGTTCTGGCAGGCCGTCACTCCGGACCCGCAGTAGACGATGGCCGCGGCTGGAGAGCGCCCGCCGAGCAGGCGCTCCAACGCACTGGAGAGCGCTCCGGCAGGTCGCATTTTCCCATCGAGGCCGATGTTCTCTTGCCAGGGGCGGTTACGAGCCCCGGGGATATGGCCGGCGACCGGGTCGAGAGGCTCCTCGTCTCCGCGGTAGCGCTCCGGAGCGCGCGAGTCGATGAGAAGGGCGTCCGGATTTCCGAGTGCCGCCAGGACGTCGGCGGCGTGCGCCAGGAGACCGGTTCGAACATCCGGCTCGAAATCGCGTGCCCGCCCGCGTTCTTCGCCGGACCGCACCGGCCCGCCGGCCTCGCGCCAGGCGCGCATCCCCCCATCGAGCACGGCGACATCTTCGTGACCCAGGTAGCGCAGGCACCACCACAGTCGTGCGGCGAAGGAGCCGCCATTGTCGTCGTAGGCCACGACCTGGACGCCGCGCCCGATTCCCCATCGGGAAAACGTCGCCGCCAGAATCCGTGGCGGGGGCAGCGGATGGCGGCCGTTCACGCCGGTCGGTGGGCCGGAGAGGTCGCGCTCGAGATGCGCATACAGCGCGCCCGGGACGTGGGCCTCCAGGTATTCCGTTGCTCCCTTCGCGGGCGCGGCGAGGTCGAAGCGGCAATCGACGATCACCCAGAGCGGGTCGTCGAGG
>DATEAV010000057.1:0-3907 GCA_035288185.1 Anaerolineales bacterium
CCGGGCCAGGGCCGGCTTCTCCTTTGTGACGATGTGGCGCGAGATTCCACACCAGTGGAGAGGCGCGGTCGTGGGCGGCCTCGTCGGCCTCGCGGGGATGTTGATCGTCCCCGAGGTGATCCCGGAGAGCTGGGGGACATGCCTGGGGATGGCGGCCTTCCCCTTCGCTGCGCTCCTCGGTTTCATGATTGGGCGGTATGAAGATGCGAAGGAGGATGTGACGGATCTGATCCCCTGACCGGATCCCGGCCGCGAGCCAGCAGCCTCCCGGGGAATGCAAAAGGCGGCGCCACGATCTGGCGCCGCCTTCTACTTGCCGCGAGACCTCCGCCTTAGTGAAGGCGGATCCGCGGCTCTCGGGGAGTCTCCTCATGCAGGCGGATGCGGCCGCCTCGTGCAGTGGCGGCGCTTCCCCGCCGGGAAAGGAGCGAGACGCCGCGCTGCACCGCCCACGGCGCGAAGAGCAAGGCGATCAAGGCCACCAGGATCGCCAGGAAGATCGGCCACGGGGCCGTCTCCTCCACCTCGGGGACGAGTCCCCCGGGGTTGTACTGCGCCTGGCCCTGGGATGCCGGAGCCTCCCTCAGCTGGACGGAGAGGGCGCGCACCACGCCGTCTCGCAACGCGCTTGGGCTCTGGTAGCGAACGGCGTATTCGCTCTGGAGGCGTTGGGCGATCCCCTGGTAGAGGGCGAGCAGCTCCTCGGTGCTGCTGGCGAAGGCATATTGTCCCCCGGTTCGCTCGGCCAGGGCCTCGAGGGATTGGACGTCGAGCCTTGCCATCGATCCCGCCGGCTGGCCCGGATCTCCAAGCCCAACGGTGTGGATGGAAAGACCGGCAGGGCCGATCTGCTCGACCACCTCGTCGAGGGTGTGGCTGCTGCTGTTGTCCATCCCATCGCTGAGAACGATGATCGCCCGGCGCCCTGGAATGAATTCCAGGTCTTGGACTGCGGCCAGCAGAGCGTCGTAGAGGGCAGTATCTCGCACGCCGCCCAGCTCGTCGATGGCCTGAAGGAGCACGGTCTGATCGCTCGTGAGCGGCGCCACTCGATGCACCTCGACGTCGAAGGCGATCACGCCCACGCGGTCTACCGGGCGCATCATCTCGATGAACGCCCGCGCCGCCTGCTTGGCGCCTTCCAGTTTCCCAGCCTCGTTCATGCTTCCGCTGACGTCGAAGACGAGCATAGCGTTGAGCGCCTCCACCTGGCCGAGGCCCTCAATGCGCTCCGGCTCGATCGTCTGCCCGTTCTCTACGATCTCCAGGCGCGAGGCGTCGATGGGCACGGGCTCGCCGTGGGGGTCGGTCACGGAGATGTAGGCGGTCACCCACGGGAACTCGGAGGCGTCGACCTGGGTTACATGGGTCTGGATCTCTTCACCGTCCTGGAGAGCGATCGCCGGCTGCGGCGCGGATAGCGCCGCGATGGCCAATCCGGCCAGCAGAGAGAAGATGAGCCTGGGCCTGGGCGACATTCCCTCACCTCCTTTCGTGATACACCATGGTCGTGTTGCCCACCCGAAGGCTCTGGCCGTCGCGCAGGTTGGTCTCTTCGATCCGCCGGCCGTTCAGGTAGGTTCCGTTGAGGCTGATATCGCGCAGGTTGAAGTAGCTGCCCGCGCCCTGCAAGACCGCATGCTGAGGGGCGACGTCCGGGTCGGGAAGGACGATATCGGCCTTCAGCGGGCTGCTTCCGATCATGGCCGAGCGGGAGCCCTCTTGCAGGAACTTGTCGAGGATGAACTCGGTGCCCTTGAGCTTGCCGCTCGTCACCTCAAACCAGGCGCGCGAGAGCAGCACGACAACCAGGGCCATAAAGGCGCCGATCGAAGCGCCCAGCAACACCAGGCCGAATCCCTTGCCCGCCAGGAGGCTGCCTGTCCAGGGCCGCAGCAGCTCAAGGGCCGCGCCTCCGACCAGCCCTCCGAGAGCCCCGCCGAGAGCTCCCTTCCAGGTGCGCGTGCCGCCGCTCAGCCCTTCGGCGGCGCCGATCAGCCCGCCGAGGACCGCCCAGCCAAGGGCTCTTCCGACGACCTGGCCGCCCACCGCCTGGAAGATCCACTCGCCCACGGGCAGGCCGATGGCGCCGGCTATCATCCCAACCAGCCCGTTGAGAGCCCCCATCCGCAGGGCACGGACCGGGCTGAGGGCGACGGCCCCCTCGGCCGCGCCGATGGCAAGCCCGAGCGCCAGGCCGAGAAACGCGCCTGTAATCGCGTCGCTGAGATAGAGGTTGGAGGTCAGGCTGAGGCCGACCCAGTTGCTCACCTGCCACCCCAGCAAGCCGCCGAGGGCGCCGAAGATCGCGTAGTAGTAGGCGCGCATTCTCCTACTCATGTGTCACCTCGTCATTCTCGCGGGCCTCATCGGCCTTCTGATGCGTCTCCAGATTGGTCCAGCGCGCCGCGCTCGGCTGATCCGGCTCCAGCACCTCGAAGAAGCCCGCGTATTCTCGCGCGGGCATCTCGCCCGAAGGCTCCCGAATGAAGAAGCCGCCCATCTGGCTGTGCGGTTCGATCACCAGCGCCACCTGCCAGGGCTCTGGGAAGAAGTGATGGTGGAGCCAACGATCATATCCAGAGAGGAAGACGCCCATCCGCGGATGGGTGTGATACCAACCCACCAGCCTGGCCTCCGGCTGCAGGGCCTCGACCTCGTCGTGAAGGGCGACGAGGGTCTCTTGTGTGAAGGTGATGTAGGCGTTTCCCTGACGGGTGTGCCGGCCGGGGATGGCCGCTTCGATCACCACAAAGGATCGCTGGCCGGCCTGGTCGAGGACGATCCGGCCGGCCAGCCCGCCGCCCACCTCCCGCTCCATGTCGCTTTCAGCGTGCTCGCAGACGCGGAGATAGGCCTCGCGCCCGACGAAGATCTCCACCGCAGGGCGGTATCCCTGGCGCTCGAAGGCAGAGATCCAGCGCAGGCCCCGCGCCGCGGGAGGCTCACCGCGCGGCAGGTGAGGCCCGGCGGGCGGATGGATCCGCACGCCGGGCTCGCCCACGGAGGCCGTCTCATGCCCGGCTCCGTGGCCCTGCACAGGTCCTTCGACCGCGCGGTGATCTCTCTCGCTCACTCAGCCCGCCGTGACATCGGTGGTGAGCATCAGTCGATCCTGCTTGGGCACTCCGGCCTGCGAGAGGGTTTCGTCCTCTTTCAGCTCACGTCCCAGAGCCTTACTGTCGATCCGATAGCTCATAGGCCGGCCGTCTGGCCCCACCGTGGGCAGCTCCAGCGAGGTCGTCAGCTCGGGCAGGAGCTCGCGAACGGGGACATCGTCCGGAACTTCCGCAGTTCGGGTGCCACCAGCGGGCAGGATGAGGGTGACCGGAACATCGGACATCTCGAACACCTCCTTCGTAGGTTCTCGAGGGGCCGCAGGCCCTTCGCCCGGACCTCTCACTTCAAGCGGATATGGGGCTTCTTCTTGGAAGCAGCCGGAGATGCTTCCTCTTGCAGGTGGACTCTCTCCGGACGCAGGAGCTCCCGGCGGTCCAACGGAAAGGCATCGGGATTCTTGCTGCGATACTCGCGGCACCAGCGCGCGGCCTCGGCGTCCCAGGGGAAGGGGGGCTGCGTCGGGTCGTCGTGGAAGTTCTTGTACTGCAGCATCTCTCCCAGCATCAGCACCAGGCGGTCCAGTGAGCGCGAGGCGCTCCACCAGGCGGCGTCGATGCACACGCTCCCGTTGAGGTGGTTGATGTTGGGGTGCCAGATCGGCGTGAGCCAGCGCAGCCCCGGCCAGCGCTGCGGATACTGGTTGTGCAGGTAGATCTCCACCTGATGGTGTTCACCAAACTTCGGCCGCCCGCCGCGGTCGACGCCGATGATGCTCTTGCAGCGGTAGCTGACGACGTAGCGTTCGGGGGGCACGCTCGGCCGGACCGATCTTGCCTCGAAGGAGATG
>DATEAV010000058.1:0-25254 GCA_035288185.1 Anaerolineales bacterium
TCGCGAGCTCGTCCCCGGCGACATCGTCCTCCTGGAATCCGGGAACTACGTGCCGGCCGACCTGCGGCTGCTGGAGAGCGCCAATCTCAAGATCGAGGAGGCGGCCCTCACCGGCGAATCGGTCGCCGTCGAGAAAGATGCCCGCGTCACGCTCCGCCAGGATGTCCCCCTCGGCGATCGGCACAACACGGCCTTCATGGGAACGCTCGTCACCTACGGCCGGGGCCGCGGCGTCGTCACCAGCACTGGCATGCACACGCAGATTGGAATGATCGCCCGCATGCTCCAGCTCGTCCAGGAGGAGCCGACGCCGCTTCAGCAGCGCCTCGACCGCCTGGGCAAGGGCCTGGGCTGGGCGGCGCTGGCAGTTTGCACCCTGGTGTTCATCATCGGCTGGGCACGCGGCTACGAACCGCTCGATATCTTCCTCGTGGCGGTGAGCCTGGCGGTGGCGGCCGTGCCCGAAGGCCTGCCCGCCGTGGTAACGATCACCTTGGCCTTAGGGATGCGCGAGATGATCAAGCGCCACGCGCTCATCCGCCGTCTCTCCTCGGTGGAGACCCTCGGCTCGGCCACGGTCATCTGCTCCGACAAGACCGGCACGCTCACGCAGAATCAGATGACGGTTACCCGGCTGTGGGTCGAAGGGGTGACCCTCGACGTGACCGGCCAGGGCTACGTGCCCGAAGGTCAGTTCCGCGTGGATGGCCAGAAAGTGGATTTGAGCCGCTACCCCGGTGCGTTGACCGCCCTGTGGGTGGCTGTGCTGGCCAACGACGCCTCGCTGGAGGCCCCTGCGGAGGGGGGCGCGGGGTATCGGATGGCGGGGGATCCCACCGAGGGAGCCCTGATCGTCGCTGCGGTCAAGGCCGGCGCCGTGCGGGAGGCCCTCGGCCACGCCTACCCCCGCATCGACGAGGTGCCCTTCGACTCCACCCGCAAGCGGATGACCACCGTCCACAAGGTGAACGACCCGCGCCCTGAGGATTTCAGCCCGTTCTACGACGCCAGCCTGCTGGGGTGGGAGGTCGTCGCCACCAAGGGAGCGCCCGACGTCATCCTCGATCTCTGCACCCGGCGGCTGCGGATCGACGATCGCCCGGAGCCGATGACCGAGGAAGCCCGCCGCCAGATCCTGGCCGCCAATCACGAGATGTCGAAGCAGGCGCTGCGCGTGCTGGCGGTGGCCTATCGGGTGGAGCGGGATGTGCCCGACAGCCCGACGGCCGAGCACGTCGAGAAGGACCTCACGTTCGTGGGGCTGATCGGGATGATCGATCCGGCGCGGCCGGAAGTTTTGCCGGCCATGGAGAAAGCCAAGCGGGCCGGCATCCGGACGGTGATGATCACCGGCGACTATCCGGAGACCGCCCGCGCCATCGCCCAGGATATCGGCCTGCTTCAGGCAGGCCACCAGGTGCTCTCCGGGGCCGACCTGGCGAGGCTGGATGATGAGGGGTTGCGCCGGGAGGTCGTGCGCACGGACGTCTTCGCCCGCGTGTCGCCCGAGCACAAGGTGCGTATCGTCGACGCCCTCAAACGCAACCGCCAGGTGGTGGCCATGACGGGCGACGGGGTCAACGACGCCCCTGCGCTCAAGCGCGCCGACATCGGCGTGGCGATGGGGATTACGGGCACCGACGTCGCCAAAGAGACGGCCGACATGGTGCTCACCGATGACAACTACGCCAGCATCGTCTCGGCCGTCGAGCAGGGACGGATCATCTACTCCAACATCCGCAAATTCGTCTTCTACCTGCTTTCGTGCAATCTGGCCGAGATCCTCATCATCTTCATTGCCATCCTCGCCGGGCTTCCCTCCCCTCTCACGGCCATCCAGCTTCTATGGCTCAATCTCATCACCGACGGCGCGCCCGCCCTGGCCCTGGGCGTGGAGAAGGGCGATCCCGATACGATGGACCAGCCGCCGCGCCCGCCGGATGAGCCGATCATCAACCGCTTGATGCGCCTGGGGATCGCCGTGCAGACTCTGGCCATCACCGGCGTCACTCTCGGTGCCTATTTCGTCGGCCTTCGGGCACACCCAGACGCGCCCGAGTACGCAGAGACGATGGCCTTTGTCACCCTATCGTTCTCGGAGCTCCTGCGGGCATTCACCGCCCGATCGGAGCGGTATCCGGTCTTGAAGATCGGCCTGCTCAGCAACAAGACGATGTTCTACGCCGTAACGGCCTCGCTCATTCTTCTCCTGGCGGTTGTCTACGTTCCCATCCTCCAGCCCGTCTTCAACACGGTGCCGCTTGGAATCGCTCAGTGGGAGCTGATGCTCCCGCTGCTGTTCGTCCCGGCCGTGGCGGCGGAGGTGACCAAGTGGCTGGTTAGCCGCCGGCCCTCCTTGCCTTCGACGAGCTAGCGGGGTCAAGACATCGTGCCAACCTCCTCCTCGACCACAACCCCGCCGAACGCTGGCGAGCGGTCTCATCGATTGCGCCACGTGCGCGTCCTCTGGTTCTTCGGGCGAACCGCCGCCTCGGTGTTCCTCTGGGACGTTGTGCTCCGATCCCTTGGCCTGCGAGCCCTCTCGCGGCGGACGGCGCCGCGTCGCTACCGGCGCTCCGCCCGGAACTTCCGCCGACTGGCGGCGCGCTTGGGCGGAGTGTGGATCAAGGTGGGGCAGTTCCTATCGGCCCGGGTGGATGTCTTGCCCGAGGCCATCACGGCAGAACTGGCCGCCCTCCAGGACGAGGTGAACCCCGAGCCCCTCGAAGCCATGCGCAGCGTGGTGGAGGCCGAGCTGCAGGGCCCTCTCGAGCGGCATTATGCTCGGTTCGACGCCCAGCCCTTAGCGTCCGCCTCGCTGGGCCAGGTCCATCGCGCACGCCTGCCCTCCGGCGAGGCCGTCGTGGTCAAGATCCAGCGGCCCGGGATCGAAAGCCTGATCCGGGTGGATCTAGCGGCCCTGACGACTGTGGTCGGCTGGCTGAAGAGGTATCGCCCGATCCGACGCCGCGCCGACCTCGACGCCCTGCTGGCCGAGTTCAGCCGCACGCTGTGGGAAGAGGTCGACTACCTGGCCGAGGCGGAGAACGCCCGGCGCTTCGCGACGATGTTCGGCGACGACCCGGATGTTCGCATCCCCACCGTCTATCCCGGCCACACGACGCGCCGGGTGCTCACGCTCGAGGACGTCTACTTCATCAAGATCACCGACTACGCCGCCGTCGAGGCCGCCGGCGTGAGCCGGGCCGAAGCCGCCGACCGCCTCTTCCGAACCTACCTGCGCCAGATCTTCCTGGAGGGTTTCTTCCACGCGGATCCCCACCCCGGGAACCTCTTCGTCGAGCCGCTCGAAGGGCGGTGGCGGCTGGTCTTTGTGGATTTCGGAATGGTCGGGCGACTCTCGCCCGGCGTGAAACTGGGCCTGCGGGATCTGGCCGTCGCCGTTGGGGCGCGTGACCTCGACCGCTTGATGCGTTCCTATCAGGCGCTGGGCGTGTTGCTGCCCGGGGCTGATCTGGCGCGTATTCGCCAGGCCGAGGCGGCGGTCTTCGAGCGCTTCTGGGGCAAGAGCATGCGCGAGCTGGTGCACACGCATCCGCAGGAGATGCGGCGCTTCGCACGCGAGTTCCGCGACCTGATGGCGGAGATGCCCTTTCAGGTCCCGAGAGACCTGATCTTCCTGGGGCGCTGCCTGGCGATCCTCTCGGGGATGTGCATCGGGCTCAACCCGGAATTCAACCTGTTCGAGGGTCTGGCGCCCTTCGCCCGGCAGCTGGTGGCGGAAGAGGGCGGTGATTGGCTCGACCGCCTGCTGGGCTGGCTGATGGACGAGGGTCGGGCGCTCGCCGCCCTACCGACGCGATTGAATTCCGCACTCGGCCGGCTCGAAAGCGGCGACCTGGTCGTCACGGCCAGGGCCGCTCCGGACCTGGAGCGCAGCCTGAGAGGGCTGGGGCATTCGGTCGACCGACTGGTGGCTTCGGTCGTCTTCGCTGCGCTCCTTCTGGCGGGCACGCTGCTGGTTCTGAACGGAGAGCGGCCCATTGGGCTCGCAGCCATGGGGCTGGGGCTACTCACGCTCGTCCTCGTCCTTCTTCGGGCCCGCTGACCCCTCCGGCGCACCGCGCGTCTCGTCCGGCTCGACAGGCTAAGCATCGTGGCACGTCTCTCGGCGTATGCCCGCAGGTGGGGGAAGTGAGCGCGGGGTGGCCGCGAGCGTGGGTTGGCCCATTTCCCGGTCTTGAGTCGAAGTTTGCCGATTGACTCCGATAGGACTTCCGTACTAGTATGGGAGCGGTGGTCCTAACCGGTCATATTCGGCGGGGCGCCCGTGGGCCTAAACGTTGCGGGGCCGGAACCACTCTACCTCCAGTTGCACGACAGCCTGCTCCGGATGATCGAGAGAGGAGACTACGCCGCGCACCAGCGGCTGCCCTCGGAGCGCGAGCTCAGCCGGCGCTTTGGCGTGAGCCGGATTACCGTTCGCCAGGCCCTGGCGGACCTCGCTCGAGAGGGCCGCGTCTACTCGAAGGTGGGCAAGGGCACTTACGTCAGCGATCCGCTGGCCCGCCGGCCGCTAGGTTCCCTTTTTGGCTTCAGTGAGAGCGTCAACCGTCAGGGGCGCGCCCCCAGCTCGGTCATCCTCGAGGCGGGCCTGGCGAAGGCCCCCGAGTCCATCGCCGCCTGCCTGCAGATCGAGCCGGGCGCCGAAATCGTCCGCATCTACCGCTTGCGCAAAGCCGACGGCGTCCCGGTCGTCCTGGAGGCCACGCATCTGCCGCACGCGGTCTGCCGGGGAATCCTCCAGCGGATGGCGGACGATGTTTCCCTCTATACCGTGCTCGAGCAAGCCTACGGCCTGAGAATGACCTCGGCCGAGGTGACCATGGGGGCGGGCCTGGCCGATGAGTCGGAGGCCCATCATCTGGGGCTCAGCCTGCCGACGGCGGTGCTGCGCATGGAGCAGACCAGCTTTGTGGGGGACAGTCAGCCGATGGAGTTCACTCGCTCCACCTATCGGGGCGAAGGCTATCGTTTCTATGCCACTCTCTATCGGAGCCAGAAACCATTCTGGCAACCCGTCGAGAGACTGGCTGCCCAGGGCGGCCGGGCTTGAGGGTGGAGGAGGCCCGGCCGCGCGGCGTTGGAGGAGGTGACTCGGCACAAGACATCGAGCAAGACTCGTCTTCCACCGTCTCTCGATGCAGAAAAGGAGCTGAGTAAGATGGAAGCCGCGAAGAGTAAGAAGGGCTGGGCCGATCGGCTGGCAGACGCCATGGAGTTCATGGCGCCCATCTTCGATCAGCCGCACCTGGCCTCCGTGCGCGACGGGTTCGTGGCGATGATGCCGCTGCTCATCATCGGTGCTCTCACCCTGCTGATCCTGCAGTTCCCCTGCAGCCTGGCGGAAGGGTCGAGCTGCTACCTGGGTGACATCATGAATCCGGACCTGGCTGCCAGGCTCTGGATCCCCTTCAACGCCACGTACGGGTTGCTGTCGGTCTTCGTCACCATCTCGATCTCCTACGCCCTGGCCCGGAGGCGCGGGCTCGATCCTGTCATGCCGGTGATCTTCACCTTCATGGCATTCATGATCATGGCGGCGCCCGTCCTGACGGGCTTCGACGCCGAGGCCGACCAGTTCCTCGACAACCGAGGGCTATTCACCGCCATCGTGGTGGCCGTGGTCTCGATCGAGGTCTTCCGCTTCTTTGTCAAGCGCAACCTGGTGATCACGATGCCGGCCGGGGTGCCGCCCGCCATCGCCAACGCCTTTGTGGCCCTCATCCCCGGCTTCGTGCTCGTCTTCGGCTGGTGGGCCATCCGCTACCTGCTCAACTTCGACCTGGCCGGGGGCCTGTTCGTGGTCTTGTCCAAGGTCGTACCGGCCGCCAGCACCTACACCGCGGTGGCCATCGCCGAATCGTTCCACGCCTTCTTGTGGACGATGGGCATCCACGGCGACCTGACGATCGGCATTGCCCTGCAGCCGATCTGGACGGCCAACTTGGCCGCCAACGCTCAGGCCGTGGCCAACGGGCTTGCGCCGACGGCCATCTACACCAGCGAGTTCCGCTCCTATGTCGTCCCGGGCGGCTCCGGGGCCACGCTGCCGTTGGCGTTCTACTTCATCCGCTCCAAGGCGCCGCGGCTGCGCCGCGTGGGCTGGCTCGGGATCTGGCCTGGGATCTTCAACATCAACGAGCCGATCACCTTCGGCGCGCCCGTGGTGTTCAACCCGATCCTGGCCATCCCGTTCATCCTGATCACCTTCATCAACGCCACCGTCGCCTACGTGGCGCACGTGCTGCACCTGGTGACTCCCACATTCATCACCGCGCCGTGGACTCTCCCGACGCCGATCCTGATGTTTATGATGACGGGCTTTGACTGGCGGGCTGCGGTCCTGGCGGTGCTCACCGAGTTTGTGATCCCCGGGGTCATCTGGTGGCCTGCCTTCAAGGCCTGGGAGCGGCAGGTCCTCGAGAAGGAGGTGGTGGCGGCGCCCGGCGGCGTCCCGGCGCCAGTTCCGGCCTAACGTCCCTGATGTACCCCTGCCCGTCTTGCGTAGGGGCGAGGCATGCCTCGCCCCTACGTCCGCCGAATCTAATCCTCGGCGCGGGTTGGTCCGTGCCGCAAGGGCCGAGAAGGACGGGGTGAAACTCACCTTCATCGGTGCCGGCGGGGCCCGGACGCCGCTGGTGATCCAAAGCCTCCTTGGCCGGCAGGACCGGGTGCCTCTCACCCAGGTCTGTATGATGGATGTCGACGCCGAGCGCCTGGACCTCATTCAGACGGTCTGCAAGCCGCGCCTCGCCGGCGGGGCGGCGTCGTTCGATGTCACGTGGACGACCGACCCTCGGCGGGCCATCGAAGGCGCCGACTTTGTCGTGCTCACCTTTCGCGTGGGGCAGATGGCCTCGCGGGTGATCGACGAGCAGGTGCCGCTGCGTTACGGAGTGCTGGGCCAGGAGACGACGGGGCCCGGCGGCTTCGCCATGGCGCTCCGCACCATCCCTGTGCTCCTGGAGTATGTCGGGCTCATCCGCGAGCTGGCGCCGGCGGCGTGGCTCTTCAATTTCGCAAACCCTTCGGGGATGCTCACCGAGGCGGTCACCCGGGCCGCGGGCTTCGAGCGCTGCGTGGGGATCTGCGACGACCCGCCGGCGATGGTGCGGGGTGCGGCGTTCGCCCTCGGGGTTTCTCCGCAAGATCTCTTCCCGGAATACTTCGGCCTCAACCATCTTGGTTGGTTGCGCGCCCTCTATCTTCGTGGCGTCGACCAACTGCCGGCGATGCTGGAGGCTCTGCGGGCCAGTGGTGCACGGATCCCGGGGCTGCCGTTCGACCCCGAATTCATCTTCGCGCTGGGCCTCATCCCAAGCGAGTATCTCTTCTTCTACTACGATCCGCGTTTATCGGTGGAGAATCTACTCAGGGCAGGGCAGAGCCGGGCGCAGCAGATCCTGCCGTTCAACGATGAGCTCTACGCGGGCCTGAAGCGCATTCGCGAAGAGGAGGCCGACCCCTCGGCGGCCGAGGCCGTCTACCGCCGCTACCTGCAGCAGCGCCATGAGACGTACATGACGCTCGAAACCGGCAACAAGGCCGCTGAAGCGGTTCCGGGCGAAGCGCTCGAGCAGATCGCCTCGTCGGCCGAGGGCTATTCCGGCGTGGCCCTGGATCTCATCGAGGGCCTGAGCAGCGAGAAGGGAGCGGTTCTCCTGTTGAACGTGCCCAACCGGAGCGCGCTGCACGGCATGGCCGAGGAGGACGTGGTGGAGGTCACCTGCTTCGTCCGCAACGGGGTCGTTCGGCCGTTTGCCCTGGGGGCGATCCCCGATCATGCCTTGGGCCTGATGAAGAGCGTGAAGGCCTACGAACGCCTTACGATCCAGGCTGCCATGGAGCGATCCTACTCGTTGGCTCTTAAGGCGCTGGCGATTCATCCCCTGGTGCCTTCCTTCGAGGTGGCCAGGTCGATTCTCGACGACTACATTGAGCAGCACGGAGACTACTTCCCAGTTCTACACTAGGCTGGTATAAAGCGAGCGGAGCGCCCGCGCTGAGATATGGGCGGGCGCCAGATTCGGGGGCGGCGGGCAACCGGGAGGGGCGTGATGTCGGAGCAGAAACCGATCAAGGTGCTGATTGTCTGCGCCATGGGCATGTCGTCCAGTCTGCTGGAAACCAAGACCATCGAGGCGGGGAAAAACGCCGGCGTCGAGGTGAGGATGGATGCTATCACCACGCCCGACGTCGGGCGCTGGGATTGGCAGGCCAATTGGGTGGACGTGGTTCTGGTGGCGCCGCAGGTGCGCTACAAGCGCAAGAGCATCGCCCAGGCCGCCAATCCTTTGGGGATCATCGTACAGGACATCGACCCCATCACCTTCGGGATGGTGGATGGCGACAAACTGTTCCAGCAGGTGCGCGAGGCGGTGAAGGCTCGCGACGCGGGCACGGCGGTTGAGACGCTCAGCGGGCGTTGAACCGATGTCCACATCGGCTGGGGCGGGCGTGCCATTGCGGGTCCTTATGGTCTGCGCCGGAGGCTTGTCTTCCAGCCTGGTGGAGACCCATATCCGCGAGGCGGCCCGGGCCCGTGGTCTCGCGCTCGAACTGCGGTCGATGAGCATGTTCGAGTTGGAACGTGCCGAATTGGGCCCGGGGCCGAGCGTGAACGCGATCCTGGTGGCCCCTCAAGTCCGCTTCCTGCGCCGCAGCCTCGAACGACGAGTGGAACCGCTGGGTATCGCCGTCCTTGTTATCGAGCCGATGGACTTCGGCATGGCGGACGGCGAAGCCATCCTGAGTAGGCTCCTTGAAGCCACGGGTCGTCCCTGAATTCGGCGCTTTCCAGATCCGCGAGCGCCGGCGGGGAAAGGGATAGGGTTCGGGTCTTGCTGATACGGGGCGTGCTGATCGCGTTGAGCGGGTTCCTCTTTATCTTCGCGCCGGGCGTGCCGATGGGATTGCTGCGACGCTTCGGCCGTGGTTTCCCGCGTGAGTTGCTGTATTGGGGCATGGGAATCTGGATGGTGGCGCTGATCCCGACATACTTCCTGCAAAGCCTGGTGCGCCAGGCGGTCCAGGGAGGCGGATCGATCATTACAGCGTTCCGGGCCGAGCCCGGCACGTATGCGCTCTCCCTCGTCAACGCCGTGCTGGCCGCTCTTTTGCTAGTAGTCGGGATGGCCGTCTATCTGCGGCGCAAGAAACTTCCGGAGGCCGAGAGGGACGAGGGCGGACTGACCATGGGCTTTGGCGTGGGGCTGATCGCCCAGGTGTTCACCGGGCTCAGCCTGGTCGGCGCCGGATTCCGCCTGGCCTATGGGGACACCGCCGATCCTGGCCTGCGGCAACTGGCGAACTCGCCCATGCTCGACCTGTTGGTTGGCCTATTGGCCATGGTCTTGTTTCGCGTCGCCTTGTTAACCGTCAGCGGTGTAGTGGGGATCCTGATCGCCCGGTCCGTCGGTGGATCACGGCGGTTCTTCTGGCTGGCCGCGGGGATCTACGCCGGCTTCTCCTGGCTGATCGTGGCTGCGCAGCTGGCCATCGGCGGAGAAAACCCGGGCGCGATTCTGGCGGGCCAGGCGAGCCTGCTCACGTCGGCCGTGACGGTGGTCTACTACCTGGCGGCGATCGCGCTGGCCTACGCATGGCTGCAACGCACGCTGACAGACGATACGCCGGCCACCGCCCCCTCAGCGCGGCCCTCGCGCCGCGGTCGCAAACAGACATGACGGGATTGGACGCACGGGCGTGGGGCTCGTGCGTTCGACCAGGATGGCATGGAATGCGAGAAAGTGAAATCGCGTTGTATGTGGGCAAGGATCATCGACCGATGGTCGTGGTGCCTGCCGGGGAGTTCCTGGCCGGAGAAGACCGGGTCAAGGTCTCCGTCGCAGCCTTCTACATCGACCGTTTCCCGGTGACCAACGCCGACTACAAGAAGTTCGTCGAGACCACTCACTGGGAGGAGCCGGCCCACTGGCGGCGCTCCACCTGGCCGGAAGGCAAGGCCGACCACCCGGTCGTGCAAGTCAACTGGGACAGTGCCGTGGCCTACGCCCAGTGGGCCGGCAAGCGCCTGCCGACGGAGGAGGAGTGGGAGAAGGCCGCCCGGGGAACCGATGGGCGCGTCTGGCCGTGGGGAAGCACCTTTGTCCGGGATCGGTGCAACACGAGTGAGACCGAGATCTGGGACACCACCCCGGTGGGCAACTACTCGCCTGGCGGCGACAGCCCCTACGGCGTGGCTGACATGGCCGGCAACGTCTGGGAGTGGATTGGAGGCAAGCCTTCTCCTCTGCGGATGCCGTTGCGGGGCGGCGATTGGCTGGATGACGCCCAGCAGGCGACCACGTACTATCGGCGCATGCACACCCCGAAACGCAAGAACGACTTCGTGGGATTCCGTTGCGCGGCCGACGGGACGGCTCAACTGGCGGCCTACGCTGCGGGGAGTGGCGAGGCCGGTGCATGACGTCCGGCCTGAGCCTGGTCCTGGTTCGCCACGGCGAAACCGAGTGGATGGAACGCGGCCGACTGCACGGCCGGCTGGATAGCCCGCTCACCGCTGCCGGGCGCCTGCACGCCGAGCAAGCGGCACAGCGGCTGCGCGGTGAGCATTTCGACGCGCTCTACTCCAGCCCGCTTGGGCGTGCCCTTCAGACGGCCGAGATTCTCGGCAACGCCGTTGGACTGACGCCACAACCTCTCGACGGATTGGCGGAACTGGGCTTTGGGTGGATGGAGGGCGCCCCGGCTTTCCTGTGGCGTGATGGCGCAACCGCCGCGGCCGCATTTCGTCCCGTGCGGGCACTCATCCACTGGCTCAGCGGCGAACGCCCAGGGGATTTCCGCAATCGCGTCGCCAGGGCGCTCGATGGGATCACGGCCCGGCACCGGCAAGGGCGCCTGCTCCTGGTGGCGCACTTCGCAGTTTTCAGTTGCCTGCTGGGCGTGATGATGGGCGGTTCTGTTTCGGATTGGGGACGGTTTGGCCCCTGGACGCCCGGCGCGATCTCGGAAGTTCGGAGGCTGTCCGAGTCCCATGAAGGGAGAAAATTGGGCTGGGAGATCGTCCGCCTGAACGATGTGTCCCACCTGCAGGAGGGAAAGGCCGCATGACGGTCGACGCGAATTGGGAGAAGACACTCTTCAACCTGATCCTGCACGCCGGGGAGGCCCGCTCGCGCGCCAAGGAGGCGGCCGAGGCGGCCCGGGAGGGGGACTGGGACCAAGCCAAATCCCTGCTGGAGAGTGCCCAGGCCGAGCAGCTCGCGGCCCACAAGGTGAACGCCGACATCATCCGCCAGGAAGCCAAGGGCCAGGCCCCGCCCTTTTCCGTCCTCCTGGTTCACGCCATGGACCTGCTACTCCTGGCCTGGAGTGAACTGGACTACACCGAGCAATACATCGACACCTGCAAGCGGCTTCACACGCTGGAGAGCGAGGTGGCCGAATGGCGAAGCCGAGGATCGAAAAGCTGACCTACATCGGCGGGGGCAGCACCTACACCCCCGAGTTCGTCGACGGCTTCATTCAGCATGAGGCCGAGGTAGATCTCAAGGAGATCGCCCTCTTCGATATCCATGAAGAGCGGTTGAAAGTCGTCGGCGGGATGGTGCAGCGCATGTTGCATCACGCCGAGCTCGAGACCAAGGTCACTCTCAGCCTCAAACGCGCCGAGGCGATTGAGGGAGCCGAATTCATCGTCTCGGCGATCCGCGTGGGCGGGATGGAGGCTCGGATCTTGGACGAGAAGATCCCCCTCACGCGTGACGTGATCGGCCAGGAGACCTCCGGCCCCGGAGGGACGCTCAAGGCGTGGCGTACGATCCCGGTCGCCCTCGACATCGCCGGCGACGCTGCACGCTACGCGCCCGGCTCCTGGTTTCTCAACTTCACCAACCCCTCCGGGATCATCACCGAAGCGCTGATCAAGCATACCGATCTGAAGGTGGTCGGCTTGTGTAACAACCCGATCAACTTCCAGACGGGCATGGCGATGATCTTTGGAGTCCAGGAACGCGAGGTCTTCCTCGAGTGGATGGGACTCAATCATGTCAACTGGGTCCGCCGCATCTTTGCCCGCGGCAAGGATGTCACCCCCGAGCTGATGGCGCGCCTCGACGAGCTTTCGTCGAACCCGGCCCTGCCTCCTTTCGACCCCGAGCTGGTCCGCACGCTGGGCGTATTGCCCACCTACTATCCGCTGGCCTACTACTACAACTCTCCTGAAAAGGTGAGGGAGCTCAAGGCGGCCGAAAAGACGCGGGGCGAGACCGTGCGCGAGGTGGAGGAGGCCCTGCTCAGGCAGTATTCCGATCCCAACCAGGTCGTTAAGCCGCCTGAGCTGAGCCTGCGGGGGGGAGCCCTCTACTCCGAGGCGGCGATGCGGGTGATCCTCTCGCTGCTCTTCGACCGCCGCGACGTGCAGATCGTCGTCACCCGCAATGGCGGGAGCCTGCCGGATCTTCCCCCCGACGCCTCGGTGGAGGTGCCCTGTGTCGTGGGTGCGCACGGCGTAACGCCGCTCATGATGGGGGCGCTGCCGGAGAGCATTCGCCCGCTTTGCATCCAGGCGAAGGCGTGGGAAAGCGCCACGGTGCAGGCCGGGGTGACGGGCTCATGGCGCGACGCTCGCCTGGCCATGATGCTCAATCCGCTCGTTCCCTCCTATGATATTGCCTCGGTGCTGGTGGATGAGATGTTGGAGGCCAACCGGGCCTACTTGCCACAGTTCTTTCCGACATAGAACTCGTGACCGATCACCGATCACTGATCACTGTTCGACTCACGGGTGATCGGTGATCAGTGATTGGTCCAAGGACCGGAGTTCCGATGACCAAGATCGATCTCACCCGACCCCTCGAGATCCCCGACTGGCTGGCCGCTGCTGCTCGCCCGACGCGGATCGGCAGCGGGCACCTGGAGCGCCAGTTCGAGGAGATCGCCGGGGAAGTGCGGGCGGCGATCGAAGAGGTGCTGCCGACCGGCAAGTACACCCTCGGCCCTCACCTCCTCGAGTTTGAGAAGGCCTTTGCCGAGTACTGCGGAGCGCAGCACGCGATCGGAATCTCCAGCGGCACGGCCGCCCTGCATCTCGCACTGGAGGCGCTCGGCGCCGGCGCGGGCGACGAGGTGATCACGGTGAGCAACACCTACGTCGCCACCGCCTTCGCCATCTCCTACACCGGCGCCACCCCGGTCTTCGTCGACGTCGACTCCCAGACCTACAACATGACCGCGGATCTCGTGGAGAGGGCCATCACCCCCCGGACGCGCGGCTTGATGCCTGTTCACCTCTATGGACACCCGGTGGACATGGATCCTCTCCTCGAGCTGGCCCGCGCCCGAAACCTCTGGGTGCTCGAGGATGCCTCCCACGCCCATGGCGCCCTGTACAGGGGCCGCAAGACAGGCTCGCTGGGCGACATCGCCGCCTTCTCCTTCTACCCGAGCAAGAACATGGGAGCCTACGGCGATGGCGGGATCATCACGACCAGCAGCCCGGAGCTGAACGAGAAGTCCCGCATGCTCCGCTATGTCGGCCAGCGGCTCAAGTTCGTGCACGAGGTGATCGGTTTCCAGGAACGGCTCGACGAGCTCCAGGCAGCGATCCTGCAAGTGAAACTGCGCCATCTGGATGAGTGGAACAACCGCCGCCGGCGCTGGGCCTCGATCTACGATCGGATGCTGGCCGAGACGCCGCTGACGCTGCCCTTTGTGGCCGACTACGCCCACCACGTCTACTATTCCTACGCCGTGCTCGCCCGGAGCGAGGAGGAGCGCCTGGAGCTCATGACCTCCCTCGCCGATCGCGAGATCGGTACGTTCGCCATGTACCCCGAGCTCGTGCCACTTCAGCCTGCCTACCTGCCCTTGGGGTACCGCGCCGAGGATTTCCCGGTGAGCGCAGGCTACGCCCGGCGCGTGGTCAATCTCCCGATGTTTGAGACGCTGCGGGAAGACGAGGTCGTCCGAACCGCAGAAGCCGTTCTGGCCTTCTACGACCGTTAGTCGCCCACACCTGACAGCTCTTCTAGACCTGTCAGGTGTGCCCGGAGACCGCAGATGCAGGGGACGATCCGGCTGACTGTGTTGGGCGGGAGCGGAGTGGCAACTCCCGAGCTCCTCCGCGCCCTGGCGGCGCGCCCCGACCGGCCGGCGATGGAGATCGTCCTGCACGGGCGGACGCTCGAGAAGCTCGAAAGCGTGGCCGCCGTCGGTGGGCGCCTGGCGGCCCAGGCCTCCCCACCGCTTACGGTGCGCCACACTACGGACCTGGCCGAAAGCCTCGAGGGCGCCCACTATGTGCTCAACCAGATCCGGGTGGGCGGCTACGCGGCTCGCCGCTATGACGAGACCTTCCCACAGGCTTTCGGCATCCCGGGAGAAGAGACTTTCGGCCCGGGCGGAATGAATAACGCCCGCCGCACGATCCCCGTGACGCTGGAGGCCTGCCGGGCGATCGAGCGGGTGGCGCCTGAGGCGCTCTTGATCAACCTCACCAACCCGAGCAGCTTCATCCAGTACGCGGTCAGCCGCTACACGAAGGTTCGTGCCGTGGGCGTCTGCGACTCGCCCGTGGGGCTCGCCCGGGCTGTGGCCGCGGCGCTGGGCGCCCCTCAGGACGAGCTCTGGATCGGCTACATCGGGATGCATCACTTCGGCTGGGTGACCGAGGTGCGCTGGAAGGGGCGCGACGTCCTCCCGGGCTTGTTGGCGAATGTGGAGGCGCTGCCGGGGCTCCCCGTCGACCCGGACATCGTGCGCGCCGTCGGCGCCCTGCCCACTTCGTACTTCAAGTACTACTACCACCCGGACCGCATGCTGGCTCGCCAAAACGGGCGGCCCTCTCGCGCCGAAGAACTGATGCAACTGGAGCGCCAGATCCTCGCCGACTATGAGAGCCCGTCGTCCGCCGGGGTGCCGGAGAGCCTCCAGGCTCGAGGCGCCCACTGGTATGAGGAGATCGTCGTCCCGGTCTTGTTGGCGCACGCACGCGACGCACGCCAGGTGTTTATCCTGAACGTGACCAACGGGACCACACTCCCCTGGATGCCGAAGGAGGCTATCATTGAGGTGCCCGTCGTCGTGGCGCGGCATGGCCTGACCCCTCTGGAACCTCCCTCGGCGCCGCCGGATCTTCGGGCGATGCTGGTGCGCAACGCGGCCTGTGAGATGCTCTGGGTGGAAGCCGTCGTCGAGGGCTCGGAGGAGAAGGCTCTGAGAGCGATGGTTCTCAACCATCTGGTGCACAATCTCGATCAGGCACGGGCCATCTTGAGAGAGATTTGGGGACGGTGATCGAATGACGAAGAGGCTGGCGAAGCTGGTGGTCCTGGGGCTGGATGGCGGAGGCTCACGCACCGTCTGCATCGTGGCCGGGGAAAAAGGCCGGGAATTGGGCAGGGCGTTGAGCGGCTCTTCCAATCACCAGTCGGTGGGCGTTGAGGCCGCGAAGAGAGCGATCGCCGAAGCAGTGACAGGTGCGCGGGAGGCTGCGGGTGATCCGCCGCTGGCCGCGGCTTGTTTGGGGATGGCCGGCCTCGACCGTGGGGAGGACGAGCGGGTGTTGCGCGGCCTCCTGACACCCCTCTTTGGGGGTGCGCGCCTACGGCTGGTTCACGACGCCGAAATCGCCCTGGTAGGAGGTACAGGCGGTCGCAAGGAAGGCGTGATCGTGATCGCGGGCACGGGCTCGATCGCCGTCGGCTTCAACGGCGCTGGTCGGGCGGTGCGCTCCGGGGGTTGGGGCCATCTCCTGGGAGACGAGGGCAGCGGCTACCAGATTGCGCAGCGCGGGCTCAACGCGGCCACACGGGCGAGGGATGGGCGCGGCGCCACGACGAGCCTGGTCGAATCCCTTCCCGAGGCGATTGGCGTCGCCTCGGTGGAAGACCTCGCCAGCCGGATCTATCTGGAGGGCTGGCCTGTGGGACAGATTGCGGCGCTTGCCCCGCTGGTGCTCGCCGCCGCGGCCGAGGGCGATGCCGTGGCGCGAGGAATCGTGGCCAACGCGGGCCATGAATTGAGCCGCGCCGCCGTCGCAGTCATCCGGGCGCTCAAGATCGACGACACACGTTTCGAGGTCGTTCTCTCGGGCGGGATCTTCGGGGGCAGCCTGGTTCTCGTGGAGGCCGTGCGTGAGGAGATCACCGCGTTCGCGCCGGACGCCGATGTGCACCTCCCTCGTCACGAGCCGGCGATCGGTGCGCTCTGGCTTGCGTTGGAGGCGGCTCGTGATCCGGAGTGGGGAGAATCCGGCCCGTCCTACGCCCCCTTGGTGATCGGGCCGTAGAGATCCGGCCGCCGATCGGCGAAGAGATCCACCTCATACTCGCCGGGGATGAACACCCGGCGTTTGTTTTCACTCCTCGCCAGATCGGCGTCCACCATCAGGATGGCCTCCTCGTCCTCGCCCGCCTCGGCGATCATCTCCCCATCGGGCCCCACCGCCAGGCTGCGGCCCAGGTAGCGGGCGCCCATCTCCTCGCCCACATGATCGGCCGCCAGGAGGTAGATCCCATTCTCCGAGGCCCGCGTCCGGGCGACATGGTCCGGATAGAGAGTGGCCGCCGCTGGCCAGGCAGTGGGCAAGAGGAGGGCCTGTGCGCCGCGCAGGGCGAGCGCCCGGGCCGGCTCGGGGAAGCGGAGGTCGTAGCAGATCAGGATCCCCACGCGGCCGATAGGCGTCTCGAAAGGGCCGGGGAGGGTTTCGCCGGGCGTGAGGAAGCGGTCGACGCCCAGGTGGATCAAGTGGGTCTTTTGGTAGCGGCCGAGGATACCCTGGAGGCCGAGGAGCACGGCCGCGTTGTAGCACCGGCCGTCCGGCCCGCGTTCGATCGTCCCCACGACCGCCAGGCAACCGGCCCGCCGCGCCGCCTCGACGAGCCGGCCGGTGCGCGGGCCCGGGATCGGCTCGGCGATGGCCTGTGCCTCCTTGGCGCTGAGGAAGTAGCCGGTGAGGGCGCATTCGGGGAAGACGGCCAGCTCGGCGCCCTGGGAAGCCGCCTCCAAGAGAAGGGCGGCGACCCGTTCGAGATTCGTCTCCGGTCGCATGTGGGCCGAACGGAACTGTACGATGGCGAAGCGAGTCACGCGCGCCTCCTCCTGCCTGCGCTGGTGCCCTACAAAGGCCTGTGAGTATACCCCCCGCCCCGGCCCTGCCCCGCAGGGCCGCTGACGAAGAGATCGCTCCAAACCCGCCCGCGCCTTAGAGCGCGCCTCGTGGGCGATGGAGGGCCGCCCTGCGCGGCCCTCTTTGTTTCTGCCTCTACTCAAGTCGCCATTCGGTTCGCCTCATGGCACTCCACGCGATGGCAGAGATTTCGGGCCGCCCGCTGATGTATACTCGGCGCTCAGCCGTCTCCCTTCCCGGAAACGTCTTTCTCATTCGGAGCGTGTATGGACACCTGGCTCAACTTCGAACCCTGGTGGCGCTTCGGAGCCGCGCTCCTGGTGGGCGCGCTGATCGGCCTGGAGCGTGAGTTTGTCCAGCAGCGGAGCGGCGAGCGGGAGTTCGCCGGGATCCGCACTTTCTCCTTGATGGCCCTCCTGGGCGCGGCCGCCGCCTACTCTGCGGAAACGGAGGGCATCTGGCTCTTCGTCGTCGGCTATATCGCCCTGGCGCTGCTGATCATCGTCAGTTATGTGGGCGAAGTGATCCGCCGGCACGAAGAGGGGATCACCACCGAGGTCGCCGCTCTCCTCACACCGCTGCTCGGAGCGATGATGATCTGGGGCCAGCCCGAGCTCGGAGCCGCCCTGGGCGTCATCATCGCCCTCATCCTGGCCATGCGTCCTCGCCTTCATGGGATGGCCCGAGGCATGACCGGAGACGATCTGCGAGCCATCCTCGAGTTTGCCATCATCACGGCCGTAGTCCTGCCTCTTCTTCCCAACCGGGGCTTTGGGCCTTTCGGAGTTCTCAACCCGTTTCAGATCTGGCTCATCGTGGTTCTCGTCTCGGGGATCGGTTTCCTCGGGTATGTGCTGATCAAGATCCTCGGGGCGGAGCGCGGAATTGGCCTCACCGGCGTGCTCGGCGGGCTGGTGAGCAGCACGGCCACGACCCTGAGCTTCGCCGGGCGGAGCCGTCAGGAAAAGGAGCTCTCGCCGGCGCTGGCGCAGGGGATCCTGCTGGCTTCGGGAGTGATGTTCCCGCGGGTGCTCGTCTGGGTGGGCGCCGTCGCCCCGGCGCTTCTGCCCTCGATCCTGCTGCCGATCGCCCTGATGTTTCTGGCCGATCTGGTGATCGTGGCCTTGCTCTGGCGCCGCGGCCGCTCGGCGAAGGTGCCCGATCAGCCTCAGGTCGAGCTGGCCAACCCGCTCAAGCTGCGCACGGCCATCACCTTCGGCTTGGTCTTCGCCGTGGTGCTCGTGGCGGTACGCGCCGCCAACGAGTTCCTGGGCAGTGCCGGCGTCTATCTGGCCAGCGGGCTCGCGGCCGTGACCGACGTGGACTCGATCACCCTGAGCACCGCGCAACTTGCCGGCAGTGGTGCTCTGGCGGCGCGCGTGGCGACGACGGCCATCATCCTGGCAACGCTGGTCAACACCGCCGCCAAGGGCGTGATGGCCTGGAGCCTCGGGTCCCCGGAATTGCGCCGGGTCGTGGCCCGCGGCTTTGGTGTGATCCTCCTGGTCGGATTGATCGGCGCCGTGGCGGCGCTGTGGCCGTTGCCCTAGCACGCGCGGATCGTGCGAGCCCGGTGGGCACAAGAAAGAGCCCGAAGTCGGTGGCCGGTCGCCGATCCGCTGACAGAAACAAGAAACCCCGCTCGTTCGAGCGGGGTGTTGTTGAGCTTGGAGCTAACTTTGCTGCGGGCGTCAGCCGGCGTCGCTCTTGGCCATCCGTTCTAAGGCGTGATCAATCAGGCTTCGCGCCGCAAGGAGCATCTCACGGCGTGCGGCTTTTCGGTGAGCGACGAACTCCGGCGGCAAGAGAGCCTCGACGCTCCTCTTCATTTCCTGCCGGGCCGCCATGAAGTGATCGTGGGCCTCTTTCGGCACGTGCTTGCGGAACCGCTCCCGGAACTCTTCTCCCTCGGTTCGCTCGGCCATGACAACCTCCAGCTTGCGCCAGCGCCTGTGAGGCGTGTGGCACTGCACATCTATTATACCTCCGCGCAGGACCACTCACCGAGATGTTGTACACTTCCTGGAAGGAAAGGCGCCGGCTCGGGCCGGCCGGGAGGTAAGAATGATCAATCTCTTCCTTCGCTCGCTTCTTGTCCTGGCTCTGCTCTTCGGCCTGCTGTTCGCCGTCGGCATGGGTGTCTTGGCCTACTTCGAGGGCCCGCCCTGGCTGGCCGTCGTCTTCGCCCTCGGTGTGCTCCTTCTTCAATATCTCATCGGACCTTGGATCCTCCAACTGATCTACAAGATTGAGTGGGCCGACCTGCACGCGCTCGACCCCCGGCTGGCCGATTTCGTCGGCCGGGCGTGCTCCGAACGCAACATCCCGCAGCCCCGCTTCGGGCTGATCCGGGACGGCAACCCCAACGCCTTCACCTTCGGCCACTACCCCGGTGACGCCCGGCTCGTCGTGACCACCGGCCTGCTCGATCTGCTCGAGCCCGAGGAGCGGGAGGCGGTCGTGGCCCACGAGCTGGGCCACATCGCGCACTGGGATTTCGTCGTCATGACCCTGGCGGCCGCAATCCCCCTGATCCTGTATGTGATCTACGCCACCACCCGGCGGGCGCGCGGCAGGCGCGGGCGCGGCGCCGGCTACGCAGCCTGGATCGCGCTGGCCTCCTACGTGGCCTACATCGTCAGTCAGTATATCGTCCTGCTGCTCTCGCGAGTGCGTGAGTACTACGCCGACCACTTCTCGGCCGAGGTCACCCGGAACCCCAACGCGCTCGGAAGCGCCCTGGTGAAGGTGGCCTACGGCCTTGCGGCCGCCCCGGCTGCCCAAGGCCAGGACAACCCGCGGATGATGGCGGCCCGCGCCTTCGGGATCTTCGACCCGCGTGTGGCCCAGGCCCTGGCTCTCTCCGGCGCCGGGAGCGGTGGGGCCTCCATCGAGGCGATGGAGAGCGCCATGCACTGGGACCTGTGGAACCCGTGGGCGATGATCTACGAGCTCTCCTCGAGCCACCCGCTCCCGGCCAAGCGCATCCGCGCTCTGGAGCGCCAATCTGAGTCGATGGGCCGCGCCCCGCGCTTCTCCTTCCGCGCCGAGAAGCCGGAGTCGTATTGGGACGAGTTCCTCCTCGACCTGTTGGCCAACTACCTCCCCCTGGTCGGATTCCTGGTGGGCATCGCCGTGGGCGTGGCGACCAACCTGGTCTTCGGATTTCAGCTCGGCGCCGTGGGTGCGTTTCTGGCGGTCCTCGGCGCCGCCTGGTGGATGAAGCGCTGGTATTCCTATCCGAACGACTTCTCTGCCGCGCTCAAGGTGCGCGATCTGCTGGCCATTGTCAAGGTCTCGGCCGTCCGTTCGGTGCCCGGCATGCTCTCCGGACGCATCATTGGTCGAGGTGTGCCCGGTCTCTTCTACAGTGAAGATCTGGTGCTGCAAGACGACACAGGTTTCATCATCCTCGACTACCGGCAGCCGCTCCGCATCCTTGAATTCCTTTTCGGCTGGACGCGTGCAGAGAAGCTGATCGGTCAGCGCGGGGAGACGGCCGGGTGGTATCGCCGCTCGCCTCGGCCCTATTTCGAGATGCGCAGGCTGAAGCTGGAGAGCGGGGAGACGGTGACGAGCTATTTCTACCCCTTCACCCAGTCCCTGCTGTACCTCGTGCTGCTCGTCGGCGTCCTCCTAATCGTCTATGATCTCGTGGGGGCCATGGGGTTCCCTCTGGCGTTGATCGGAGGCGGGGGATGACGGCGGATCGCGCGGCAATTCCGGCACCCGCCTCCTGGAGACGGTGGACTGCCGCGGCCGCTCTCTCCCTCGGAATTCTGGCTGCCGCCTGCAGCCGAACGGGCCCGCCGGAGGTCGAATCGACGGACGATCTCATGGAGGCCGTACGCGAATCCGGTGTGGAGGCAGCGGATCTCGGCGTGGCGCCGATGGATGGTTTCGGAGTGGTGGGGAGGCGGATCCAGGTTGGGCAGGCCGAGATCGATGTCTTCGAGTACGAAAGCGCACAGGATCGCCGGGCGATCTCCTCCACGATCCCTCCCGAGGCCACGGCCGTTGGCGGCCTTCCCGCCGCCTGGGCGGACAGGCCGCATATCTGGGCTGAAGGCAGGGTGATCGTTGTCTATGTTGGGACGGACGGTGGGACCGTGCTCTTGCTCAGCAGTTTATTGGGGGATGCCATCACAGAGGCAGCCGAGGCTGGCGAGGCCCCCTACCCGCCGGCCGTGACGGCAGCCATCCGTGCCCTGGCGGAGGAATTGGGCGTTGATCCCGGGGCGATCGAGGTGCTGGGGTACGAGGCCGTCGATTGGCCGGACTCTTGCCTCGGCTTGCCGGCCGCCGGCGAGGCCTGTGCCGAGGTGATCACTCCGGGCTGGCGGATCTACCTGCGTGCCGGAGGGGCCGATCATGAGGTACATACGGACTCGCTGGGGACGGCGGTCCGGCGGTAACCCCACGGCGTTGTGGGACCGAAGGTCTCCTCTTGCGGGATCTTGGATGACGCTTCGGCGGGGTCCGGGGAGCCTCGCGAGCGGGCCGGACGGCCGAGATCCTCCCAGTGGGTACCGTGAGAACCGCGCCCACTCCGCGGAACCTGGAGATCGACCATATGACCAAGCCCAGGGTCGGAGGGGCAGATGGCCGATGACTCTGATCGCAGGAACGTGACTTGAGCGCCTCAGGGAAGCAGGGCGGGCGCCTGCGCGAGGTGATCGCGGTCTTCCTGCGCCTCGGTCTCACCGGCTTTGGCGGGCCCGCTGCCCACGTGGGCATGATGCGCGAGGAGGTCGTCCGGCGGCGCGGCTGGCTCGACGACGGGCGATTCCTCGATCTTCTGGGCGCCACCAACCTCATCCCCGGCCCCAACTCCACCGAAATGACGATCCACCTCGGCTACCTGCGGGCGGGCTGGCCCGGGCTGATCGCCGGTGGGCTGAGCTTCGTTCTGCCGGCCATGCTGATCGTGCTTGGCCTCGCCTGGGGGTACGTCCGTTATGGGGCGCTGCCTGCCGCCGGCTGGCTCCTCTATGGCGTCAAACCGGTGGTGATCGGCCTCATCGCCCACGCGCTCTGGTCGCTGGGGAAAAAGGGTTTGAAAAGCCCGCTTGCCGCTGCCATCGGGCTGGCTGCTCTTGTTCTCTACTTTGCAGGCGCCAATGAGATCGCTCTGCTCTTCGGCGGCGGGTTGATCGCCGCGGCCGTCGAGATCTGGCGGCGGCGCCCGAGGGCGCCGCTCGCCGCCTTTGCACCTTTCTTGGGTTTGAGCCTTCCCGCTGCGCTCACCGCCACTCCGGTGAGCCTGCTGGTCCTCTTCCTCACCTGCCTCAAGATCGGCGCTGTGCTGTATGGCAGCGGGTATGTGTTGCTCGCATTCCTGCGCGCGGATTTCGTCACTCGTCTGGGCTGGCTCACCGATCAGCAGCTCCTCGACGCCATCGCCGTTGGACAGATCACCCCGGGCCCGCTCTTTACGAGCGCCACATTCCTGGGATACCTGCTCGCAGGCGTCCCGGGCGCGCTGCTGGCCACTCTGGGGATGTTGCTCCCCTCGTTCGTTTTTGTCGCCGCCACTCACCGGCTTGTGCCCCGCCTGCGCGCCTCGCCCTGGCTGGGGGCGATGCTCGACGGGGTGATCGCCTCCTCCCTGGGGCTGATGGCGGCGGTGACGGCCCAGCTCGCGGGAGCCTCGATCATCGATGTGCCCACAGCCGGGCTTGCCGCCCTCGCCTTCGGGCTGTTGCTGAGAACTTCGATCAACCCCACCTGGCTCGTGCTCGGCGGTGCCGCCTTGGGCGTGGCCCTGCGCGCCCTCGGGCTTTGAACGAGCGCCCGGAGAATCTTCCCAAAATGACATACGACCGGCAAGCAAGGGCCTCAATTCCCCGGAACGTCTGGGTAGTGACCCTCACGTCGTTCCTCACCGACGTCTCTTCGGAAATGCTCGCCAGCCTGCTCCCAATTTTCCTCTTCAGCGTCCTTGGCGTCCGCACAACGCTGATCGGCCTGATCGAGGGGATCGCCGAGACCACGGCCAGCCTGCTCAAGGTCTTCTCCGGCTGGCTTTCCGATCGGCTGGGACGACGCAAGGGGCTCGCCGTCCTCGGCTACGCGCTCTCGACGGTTGCCAAGGCAGGGCTCTACTTCGCCTCCAGCTGGGGCTGGGTGCTCGGCGTCCGCTTCGTCGACCGCACGGGCAAGGGGCTGCGCACCGCGCCGCGCGATGCCCTCGTGGCCGAGAGCATCGCGAAAAGGCGGCGTGGGCTGGCCTTCGGGCTTCACCGTGCAGGCGATACCGCTGGGGCAGTCGTCGGCCTGCTGATCGCCTGGCTGGTCTTGCGAAGCGCGGGCGGCGGGCAAACGCTGGGCCGTCCAGGATTTCAGGCACTGGTCCTGATCAGCCTGGTGCCGGCAGCGGCGGCCGTCGCCGTCCTCGCGCTCGGCGCCCGAGAGATTCGGCCGGGCGGACCCCCGGCCGAATCTCTCCCCCGAAGCCCGGCCGGCCTCGGTCGGCGGTTTACATTCTTTCTCGGGGTGGTGGTTCTCTTCAGCCTCGGCAACTCCACCGATGCCTTCTTGATCCTGCGCGCCCAAGATGTCGGGCTCAGCGTCGGAGGCGTCCTGGGGATGATGATCACCTTCAATCTTGTGTACGCCCTCGTCTCCACCCCGGCGGGCGCCCTCTCCGACCGGCTTGGCCGGCGGCGACTCCTCCTCGCTGGATGGATCCTCTACTCGGTGGTCTACGTCGCTTTCGCCACCCTGCGGGCGGCCTGGCAGGCTTGGGCGTGGATGACCGTCTACGGAATCTACTACGGGCTCACCGAGGGCGTGGCGCGGGCGTTTGTGGCCGATCTGGTCCCCGCCGAACGGCGAGGAACCGCCTACGGCGTTTATCACGCCGCGGTGGGAATGGCGGCGTTGCCGGCGAGCCTGATCGCCGGGCTGCTCTGGCAGGGCGCATTCGGCTGGGAGGGCTTTGGCGCCTCGGCTCCCTTTATCTTCGGCGCATCCTTAGCGCTACTCGCCGCCCTGCTTCTGGCAGCGATTCCTCTCCCCGCCCCAGAGACACGAGGTGAATCTGGATGAACCCCTGGGCCACCCGGCTGCGAACGCCGGTCCGCCGGCACGGCGCCGAGTCGTACTTGCTCGCCACCTTGCTCAGCTTCGCTGCGTCGCTCAGCCTCACGCGCCTCTTCCTCAACCTGAGCGGTTTTCCGCAATTGGGGAATCAACAGATCCATATCGCTCACGTCCTCTGGGGAGGCCTGCTGCTCTTCATCGCCGCGCTCCTGCCGTTGATCTATGCCAACCGCTGGCTCTATTCGGCGACGGCGGTCCTGGCGGGTGTGGGGATCGGCCTCTTCATCGACGAGGTGGGCAAGTTCATCACCCAGACGAATGACTACTTCTACCCGCCCGCGGCCCCGATCATCTACGCCTTCTTCCTTCTGACCGTCCTGCTCTACTACCAGGTGCGGCGCAAGCCCACCCGCGATGCTCGCGCCGACATGTATCATGCCCTCGACATCCTGGAGGAGGTGCTGGATCGCGATCTGGGTGAGGAGGAGCGCAGCGAGCTCGTCGCCCTGCTCGGGAGCGTCGGTCAACAGGCGAAGTCGCCCGAGCTGGCGCGCCTGGCCGAGACCCTCCTCCAGTTCATCCAGACCGAAGGCCTCCACATGGCGCCCGACCTTCCCGGGTTTCTCGAGCGCTGGACGGCCCGGTTGAATCAGATCGAAAGGCGATGGCTGGGCCGGCGCCGGTTGAAGATGTTCCTGATTATGAGCCTGGCGACGCTCGGCGTTGTGGCCATGCTCCGCCTCGCTCAGCTCCTCGTGGCCGCCTTCACCCTGGGCGGCCTGGAGAAGATGATCGCCGAGCTGTTGGAGGGCGGCCGGATCTCGAGCACGGCCGGCCTGGCTTGGTTCTCCGCGAGGACGGCCTTCGAAGGCGTAGTGGGGATCCTGACTCTCGCCGCAAGTTTGTTGCTTCTCCTTGGGCGAGAGAGGCTGGGCGTGGGACTCGGGATCCTGGCGCTGCTCCTCTCACTCACCGCGGTGAACTTGCTGGTCTTCTACTTCGACCAGTTCTCGACCATTGTCGTGGCCGCCGCACAGCTGGTGGTTCTGCTCGGCCTATACCACTTCCGGCGCCGTCACCGCCCGCGCTGA
>DATEAV010000059.1:0-7309 GCA_035288185.1 Anaerolineales bacterium
GGATCGAGCCCTGAGTTCATGCTCAAGGTCGGCCAGGCCCGGGAGAGCGCTTTGCTCAGCGCAAGCAGGATGGCCGGTATCTGCGGGGGGCCCAGCACGGGCCCGGTGACGATCGCGCCCTTGAGGCCTTCCGTGTGGTGGAGCCCGTAATCTAAGACGATCAACCCCCCGAGGCTATGGCCATAGAGGAAGAGGGGCAGGCCGGGCTCGCGCTCACTGACAAACCCCAGGAACGCCCGGGTGTCGTTGCGGTAATCGCTCCAATCGCGGATGTGGCCCCGCTGGCCCAGCGAGCGGCCGTGCCCGCGAAGGTCAAACGCGTGGAGCGCATAGCCGCGAGGCGTGAAGTACTCGAATACGTTGCCGTAGCGGCCGCTGTGCTCGCCATGCCCATGAAGGATGGCCAGAGCCGCCCGGGGGCGGCCGTCCGGCCGCCACGACTGGGCGTAGAGCTCGAGGCCGCCGATGCCGCGGAACCGGCTTTCCGTGTGTTCCATGCGAGACCTCCCCAGTGGGCGTTGCGGATGGCAGGCCGAGGCCGGTCGCGTCCGGGCCGTTTGGTCGACGGCGAGTAGGGTGGACATGTCCTCGCCGAGGTGGTAGCATGCGGCCGCGTTGTCGCCGGGCGCGGGAGCGCCCGGTGAGGAGCGAAGCAGGAGGAGGCACGATATGCCAGAGCGGCTGACCGGCACCGTCAAGTGGTTCAACAGCGGGAAGGGGTATGGGTTCCTCGAACGCGAGGGTGGGCCAGACGTCTTCGTCCACTACAGCGCTATCCAGGGCGAGGGGTTCCGCAATCTGGTTGAGGGTCAGCAGGTGGAGTTTAGCATCGAACAGGGGCCGAAGGGCCCCCAGGCGGCGGAAGTCGTCGCCTTGTAGGGCGGTCAGGGGGTGGGAGTGGACCCCACAGCCGCCGCGAACCAGGTGAAGGCGCGCCGGATGCTGTTGGCGCCAGCCGACGCGTAGATGGGGATGCCGGCATCGTTTGTGCCGGTCTGGCGCACCGTCGTCACCCACCAGCGCAGGATATGCGGGAGGGTGCCGGAGGGGCGGAAGGAGACCGGCACGATGTATTTGGTGTCGCTGACGTAGGCGACGAGCCGTCGCGTCCCCGAGCCTTCTGTCACATCCTCCACGGTCACTTGGTAGAGCTCGCCCTCGCGCAGCTGTGCCACCGCCGCCCACTGAAGCGTCACCGTATCGTCTGCCAAAGTGAAGGCCGCTCCATCGAGAGGCAGCAGCAGGTTGGGAGCAGGGTAGGGCGGCGGCGAGGTGGGCGTGGGGGACGGGCCGGGCGTGGGATTGCGGAAGCAGAGGGGGATGATCAGAGTTTGCCCCGAAAAGACCGTGGTGCCGGTCATCGAGTTGTAATCCATGATCGCTTGCATGCTGACGTTGTAGCTTTCGGCGATCGCGCTCAGCGCCTCGCCCTCCTGCACCTCATAGCTGACCGTCTCGCAGGCCGCGCTGGTGGCGTCTTCCGGTGAGAGGGTTTCCGTGGGCGGCGGCGCCGCGGTTGGCGTTGGCTGGGGGATCATAATCGACTGACCGACAACCAGCAGGTTGCAGTTCAACCCCGGGTTGAGGGCCAGGATTGACTGGAGAGAAACGTTGTAGACTGCGGCCAGGTCGACGCAGAAGTAATTCGGGGGCAGGATGATCTCGATCGGTGGAAGCGGCGTGGCCGTTGGCGCCGGCGTTTCGGTAAACGTGGGCGCGGGGGTGTCGGTGATGGTGGGCGTCGTGGAGGGCGTCGGCGAAAGCTCGCGTCCGGCGCCGCCGCCCGAGATGCGAGTGGCTGCGAATGTGCCTCCGGCCGAAAGCAGAACAAACCCGGCCAGGACGCCGATCGCCAGGGGAAGCGACAGCGTCACCTGCTGGGGGGCGCGCCGCCGGCGCGGGGCCGCTTTCGGTTTGCCTCGTTCCGGCCGCAATTCCGCGCCGCAAACGACGCAACGCGTCGCATCGGTGCTGATCCGGGACCCGCACGTAGGGCAGATGCGGCGTGCGGCCTTCGGTTCGGGAGTGACTTCAGCCATTGAGTCGTTTTGCCGCGGCATGCACGGGAGAGCCGATTATACCAGTCTGTCCCCGGCCGCCCAAGGGGCGTCAGGAATGAGCGGTCTCCGGAGTGGCGTCAGGGGGCGCCTTGCCCGTCCAGCCCGAGAGCCGGGGCGACCGACCTCATGGCGTCGATGACATTCTGCACGTGCTCCCAGAGCTCGATTCCAAGCTCCGTGGCGCCCCGCTCGATCTCCCCTCGATTCACGGCAGCGGCAAAGCGCGCGTCCTTCCACTTCTTGCGCACCGAGCCGGCCGTCAGATCGTGGAGCGATCGCGAAGGCCGGACGAGGGCTACGGCTGTAATCAAGCCTGTCACTTCGTCGCAAGCAAAGAGAGCCCGCTCCATCGCGTTCTGGCGCGGCACCCCGGTGTGATCGGCATGGGAGAGGATGCAGCGGACGATCGCTTGCGGGACGCCGCGAGCCTGGAGAACGGGGGCGCCGGCCTGCGGGTGCTCCTCCAAGGTTGGGTGGATCTCCCAATCGAAGTCGTGGAGAAGGCCGGCCAGGCCCCATTCCTCAGAGTCGCCGCCGAAGCGAGGGGCGTAGGCCCGCATAGCGGCCTCGACCGCGAACATGTGGCGGCGCAGATTCAGGTTCTCGACGTGTTCCGTCACGATGGCGAGCGCGGCGTCACGGTTCATCGCGAGAGCTCTCCCTCGCGGCGGGCGTCGCCGCTTCTGCGTCCGGCGAGGTGCGGAAAACGAAGGCCTCCCATAAGGCGATGGCGGTTGCCGGGATCTCCCGAAGTCTCCACAAGAGGAGGGATCGCAGGCCATAGGGATGCAGATCCGCCGCCGCGCCCACCGCCTGCAAACCGACGGCGTTGCAGAGGGCGAGAGCACGCGGGAGGTGATAGCGCTGGGTGACCAGCAGGGCACGCTCGATTCCGAACGCATTCCGCGCCCGCTCGCACGTGGCGACCGTCCGGCTGCCTCCCCGATCGAGTACGAGGGCGGCCTCGGGGGCGCCAAGCCGGAGGGCAAACTCGCGCATCGACGCCGGCTCGTCGCCTCGCCGGACGGAGCCGCTGAGAAGGATCCACTCGACGGCTCCTCGGCGAAAGAGATCCACCGCCGCCCGAACCCGATCGGCAAGAACAGTCGTCGGCGTGCCGTCCCGGCGCAAGCCCGCTCCGAAGACGATCGCCACGGGGCGGGGCGGAGCCTCGGCGACGGAGAAGATGGCCGCGGCGTACTGGCGTCCAACCGCCCAGCGTGGCAGGCCGAGGAGCAGGGCCCCGAGCAAGAGGATCAGTGCGATTCGTACGGCCGCCGCAATCATCCGGGAAACCACGGCGGAATTCTACCAGACCGGGGCGACCTGGCCACTTGACGGGCGGCAACCTGGGTGCTACAATCCTATTGGTTCTATTGATAGGATCAATAGGATTATATAGTCTGGAGGCCTTGGGTATGGCTGTGAATCGCCAATCGGAATTCCTGAATTACCTTGCCCAGGCGGGCCTGCCTGCTGGTGAGCGGCTACCGCCGCTCCCTGAGATGGCGCGGAAGCTCGGCGTGAGCGTCGGCAAGCTGCGCGAGCAGCTCGAGGTCGCCAGGGCTCTGGGGCTTGTGGAAGTCCGCCCCAAGACGGGGATCAGGGCGTTGCCGTTCAGCGCGTTTCCCGGCTTGTGGGTGAGCTTGCGCTACGCCTTGTCCTCGGATCCGGCCGCGTTTGAGCAATTTGAGGCCCTGCGCCATCACGTTGAAGCGTCCTTCTTCCATGAGGCGGTGCTGCTGCTTCAGCCAATCGACCTGCGCCATCTTGAGCGCCTGGTATCGAAAGCGTGGGAACGTCTGAGAGGCGAGCCCATTCAAATCCCGCACGCCGAGCACCGTGAACTCCATCTGGCCATCTACTCTCGGCTCAACAACCCGTTTGTGCACGGCATCCTGGAAGCCTATTGGGAAGCCTATGAAACTGCCGGGCTCAATGTCTACTCCGACTATGCCTACTTGCACGAGGTCTGGACTTATCACGAGCGAGTCGTGACCGGGATCGCGAACGGCAACTACGACAACGCGTATTCGGCGCTTGTGGAACACACGGGGCTTGTGCGCAACCGCCCGCGGCTGGCGACGGCCCACGAAGCGGCGCTCGAGGCCCCCGTTGCCGTGGAAGCCGGCGTCCGAAGGAGGGTATCCTGATGTCTGCAGTCGGCAAGGTCGATGCGGCTGTGGCGCCGAGCACCACCCAGGCGATCGTCAATGACTTCACTCTCAAAGTGGCCACCGTGAACGGCTCGGGAAGCCAGACGGCCAACGTCGCTATCCTGCGAGCGCTCTTCCGCATGGGGATCTCGGTAAGCGGAAAGAACATCTTCCCGTCCAACATCCAGGGGCTACCGACCTGGTATGCGATCCGACTGAGCGCCTCAGGCTATGCCGCCCGGAGTGAAAGGGCGGAGATCCTGGTGGCCGTGAACCCGACGACGTTTGCGGAGGATCTCCAGGACCTGCCCGGAGGAGGAGTGTGCTTCCATCCCGACCATCTCACCCCTCCTCAATCCCGCGACGATGTGGTCTTCTACCCGATGCCAATCCAGCGTCTCGTCCGGGAGCTCAACCCGCCCAAGAACCTGCGGGACTACATCGCCAACATGGGGTACGTGGGCGTTGTAGCGGAAGTCTTGGGAATCGAGCTGGAGGCCATCCGGTCAGCCCTGAGCACACACTTCCGCGGCCGGGCTTCCGCCGTGGATCTCAACATGCGAATGGTGCAGGCGGCGGCCGATTGGGCCAGAGAGAGCCTGGTCAAACAGGATCCGTATCGCGTCGAGCGATCCGACCAGACCGGCGGCAAGATCCTGGTGGACGGCAACACTGCCGCCGCCCTGGGCGCCCTCTATGGCGGGGTGAACTTCGCCGCCTGGTATCCCATTACGCCGGCTTCGAGCCTGGCGGAAGCCCTGGGGGACTATCTCCCTCAATTGCGAAAAGACCCGGCCACCGGCAAGCTCACCTGCGCCGTCGTCCAGGCGGAAGACGAGATGGCCGCCCTGGGGATGGCGGTCGGCGCCGGATGGGCAGGCGCACGGGCGATGACCTCGACCTCGGGCCCCGGGCTCTCCCTCATGGCCGAGTTCGCTGGCCTGGCCTTCTTCGCCGAGGTCCCCGTCGTGATCTGGGACATCCAGCGTATCGGCCCCAGCACCGGCCTGCCCACTCGCACCTCGCAGGGCGACATTCTCTTCGCTCGCTTTCTGGGTCACGGCGACACGAAACACATTCTCCTCCTCCCGGGGACGGTGGCCGAGTGCTTCGAGTTCGGGTGGAAGGCCTTCGACTTGGCCGAGCGTCTCCAAACCCCGATCTTCGTGATGAGCGATCTGGACCTGGGGATGAACGTATGGATGACCGAACCGTTTGCTTACCCGGAGAGCCCGATGGACCGCGGCAAAGTGCTCGACGCCGAGGATCTGGAGCGGATTGGCTCGTTTGCGCGCTACCGTGACGTCGATGGCGACGGTATCACCTATCGGACACTACCGGGGAACGAGCATCCCCTGGCGGCCTATTTCAACCGGGGCACCGGGCACGACGACAAGGGATCCTACAGTGAACGCCCGGACCATTGGGAAGAGAATCTGAAGCGCATCTGGCGGAAGATGGAGACGGCGGGCGCCTATGTTCCCCGGCCGGTGGTCCAGCCGACGCGCGGCGCCGGAATTGGACTGATCGCCTACGGTTCTGCGGACCCGGCGGTGCTCGAGGCGCGGGACTTGCTGGCCGCGGAGGGCATCCCGTCCGACTATCTCCGGCTGCGAGCCGTGCCCTTCACCGAGGATGTGGAGGCATTCGTTCGCGAGCACGATCGCATCTACGTCATCGAGATGAACCTCGACGGGCAGATGCGCCAGCTGCTTCAGATCGAGTACCCGACCGAAGCGGCGAAGCTGCGGTCCATCGCCAAAGTGGATGGACTGCCGCTTACCGCAGGGTGGTTGGAAGAGAGCGTCCGCCGGGAAGAGGAGCAATAGCGATGGCTGCCACGAAGGAAGCACAGGCCCAGCGCAACCCGGGCGTCAACAAGATCGGGCTGGAACGATCAGACTACAAAGGGCTTTCGACCACGCTCTGCCAGGGCTGTGGGCACAACTCGATCTCCAGCCAGATCACGGCCGCCTGCTTTGAGATGTCGGTGAGGCCGGAACAACTGGTCAAGCTCTCCGGGATCGGCTGCTCGAGCAAGAGCACGGCCTACTTCATGAGCCGTTCGCATGCCTTCAACGGCCTGCACGGCCGGATGCCGGCGCTGGCCACCGGGGCGGTGCTGGCCAATCGCTCCTTGAGGGCGATCGGCGTGAGCGGCGACGGCGACACAGCCAGCATTGGTCTGGGGCAGTTCAAGCATCTGGTACGCCGCAACGTCCCGATCGTCTACATCGTCGAGAACAACGGAGTCTATGGGCTCACCAAGGGGCAGTTCTCGGCCACCGCCGACAAAGGTCAGGTGATCAAGAGCCAGGGCGAGAACCCGTTCCTTCCGGTCGACATCTGCATGGAAGCCCTGGCGGCCAACTGCGGGTTTGTGGCTCGGTCGTTCGCCGGCGATCCACGCCAGGCCAAGGAGCTGATCAAGGCGGCGCTGGCGTTCAAGGGCACGGCCGTGCTCGACATTATCAGCCCGTGCGTCACGTTCAACAACCGCGATGAATCCACGAAGAGCTACACCTGGGGCAAGGAGCACGAAGACCCGCTCCAGGACGTTACCCTGGTGCCGGAACGCGAAGAGATCGAGGTGGACTATGAGCCTGGGCAGACGACCTCGGTGAGGCTGCACGACGGCTCGCGGCTTCTGCTGCAGAAGCTGAGCCGCGACTACAACCCGACCGACCGCGCCGCGGCGCTCTCGCTGCTCGAGGAGGCTCGCTCGCAGCAGCTTCTGATCACGGGATTGATCTACATCGATCCGACTCAGCCCACGTTGATCGATGTCCAGGGCTTGGTGGAGACGCCGTTGGCGCACCTTGCCGACGGGTTGCTGCGGCCGTCGAAGGAGAGCCTGGAAGCGATTCTCGCGGAGTACCGCTGACGCGACCGGCACGGGGGAGCGGATCTTCCGGAAAGGGATCGCCCCTGATGAGCTTGTGAACGAATCTGCAAGCGATCCCTTGGGATCCCTCTCCAGGGTTGAGGCGTCCTAGATTGCCCCCACCCCGTTCGGGCCGCGAAGCCCTCCCGAAGGACATCGGGACGATGTGGCCCGCCGGGGCGACACCTGCCCCGAACCGCACACCTGCA
>DATEAV010000060.1:0-16450 GCA_035288185.1 Anaerolineales bacterium
GACGCCACTCCGGCCCTGGCGGACGTCCTCCTTTCCGCCGCGGCGGGCTAGCTCGCACGACCTCCGTTTTCGCCTTCTCGAGCTCCACCAAATCCCAGGCACGATCTGCCCAATCTTGACGGCTCATTTCACCTCACCCCCTTGCCCCCTCTCCGCTTGCACTCGACTCACATCGCGAGGCGTCTGAGCGGAGAGGGGGCGTGAGGTTCAAGGAGGAAGGGGGGCGGCTGAGCCGCCCCCCTTCCTCCTTGATGAACCTCCCCCTCCCCCGGCGAGGCACTTGCCGGTTCTCCGTCACTCAACTGCCGGGGGAGGGGGCGAGGGGGTGGGGGTCATGGAAGCGATTCCAACGGCGGAGGCCAGTTGCGCAGCCAGATGCACTGGGTCGCCTTGTAGGGGCGAAGAATTCGCAGATAGTCCTCTGTGGTCGAGGCTCGCACCATGCCAATGCTTCGCCCCTACAGCAGCGGCAGGCTGCGGAGCGACTCGGGGATCCAGAAGGAGCCAAATCCGAAATAGGCCAGCGCCAGGGAGAAGACCAGCAGCGCAGCCCCAAAGATCATCAGCGCCCGATCCCGTGGCCGGTAGTGCAGCTCTTCCAGCCAGGTGCGCGGGCGGACGCCGAAGGCGCGCAGATCCATGGCGTCGATGATGTCTTCGCTGCCGGCGATCGCCTGGATCGTCACCGGCACGATCAGCGGGGCCAGCTTGCGCACCTGCGCCACCAACCCTCCCCGGAGCTTTTCGATCTCGTAGCCTCGGGCTCGCTGCGCGTCCAGCGTCACTTGGAAGTCCCGCGCGTAGGTCGGCACGAAGCGCATCGTCAGGTCCATGGCATAGGCGATCTTGTCCGGCACCCCCAGCCCCCGAAACGTGACACCATACTGCGCCGGATTGAAGGAATAGGGGATGAGGATGGTCATGCTGGCCAGGCTGAAGACGCGCACGACCATGCTGAGGGCATAGAAGGCGCGCTCGGCGGTAACGTGCAGCACCGGCCGCCATCCCAGGATCGTGAACGAGGCCTCCAGATTGCGGATGACGTGCTCCTCGGTGTAGAACTCCACCCCGCCCCGGCCCGTCAGGAAGGTGAACAGGGAGAAATACACAATGAAGCCGCCGATAAACAGCCAGGCGCGTCGCATCTCTCGCCATCCGATCCCGGAGGTGAACACGACGCCCAGCGCGACGGCAAAGAGCACTGCCAGGACGCGCACGTCCCAGAAGGAGATCACAGCGGCCATGAAGCACAGGTAGAAGATGATCCAGGCTCGCGGATCGAAGCTCTGGATCAGCGATCGCCGCTTGCGGTAGCGCCAAGTGACCAGCATGGGAACGCCGCCCCAACCTCTCCGGGAGCTTGAAGCTCCCGGAGAGGTTGGGGTTTTCGGCTCCGGCTGCTCTAGCGGCCGGTTTGGCGCCGCAGGGCGGCGTACGCAGCCACCAGGATCGGCACCAGGATGGCGGCGAAGATCAGGTTTGGCCCGGCCGCGGGCAGGAACTCGCCGACGATGGCTACGGCCGGCGGATAGCCGTTAATCCAGATGTCGGAGAGAGCGGCAAACCCCAGGCCGATGAGGTTGCCCAGCATACCCCAGGTGACGGCCGCACCGAAGTCGATGTTGTTCGCAAAGGCGAAGCGCACCACGAGCACCAGGATGAAACCGATCACCGCCGAGAGCCCGGCGAAGAGCGTGATCGGCTGATCGCCGAAGATCCCCGCATCCGGGTTAAAGAAGAGAGTGTTGGGGATCGCCTGGCTCCGGGTGAACAGATAGAACAGCGTGGCCAAGCCGGCAAGCACCGCGCCGATGATGAGCACGTTGTTCATGCTCTTCTTCTTGTCGGGATAGAGCATGGCCATGCCTGCGATCAGGCCGATCAGCCCGTTCCCCACACTCCACTGCGGGAACAGGCCGAAGCCCGTCAGCGCATCGCCCACCATGTTGCCCATCGCCCCGGTGAAGAAACCGACCACCGGCCCGAAGGCGTAGCCGAAGAACATGGGCAGGGCGATCGCCGGGCGAAGCGCTACCTGGCTCACCGACGGCACGAGGAACACGGTCCCATTGAAGAGGTAGGAGAAGACCGCATACAAGGCGGCTCCGATCGCCATATAGACGACCTCTCGAGTCCCCACCTCCCAGGCCTTGTTTGCCCTGGTCACCCAGTAGACCCCGAACGCCGCCACCAGGCCCACGGCCACGAAGACAAAGCGGAGCAGCGGCCTCTCACCGGTCTGCAGACGCTCGATATTGAGCACGCTCCCGCCGACCCAGACCAGCAGCAGGAAGGATGCAAAGACAACGATCAGGGTCAGAGAGATGTTGACGAGCTTCCGATCCATCATGATCCATTCTCCTTTTTCAATTCACGCGGCGTGCGCCAGGGCCTCCGCCCGCAAGAAGCGGGCGCTCCGGCCGAGACGGCTGAGGTTTTCGTGCAAGAGCGACGTCGGAACCAGACGGCATCGGGTGAGCAGCCCTGTGTCCGAGAGCACCTCCCCGGGCGGGCCGTCGCCGGCCAGCGCGCCCTGATCCACCAGAAGCACCCGGTTGGCGTACACCACGGCGATATCGACGTCGTGCGTGATGAAGAGGATGGCTTCGAAGCTGGGCAGCTGGACGATGGAATCCATAAAGCTCATGTAGTTCTTGTAGTCCTGCCCGGCCGTGGGTTCGTCCATCACCAGGATTCGAGAGCGCATCGCCAGAATAGCGGCGATGCTCACTCGCTTCTGCTGGCCGAACGAGAGAGCCAGCGGGGGATCGGCTTCCATCCCGGACATATGTACGATCTCCAGCGCCTCGTGCACCTCCTTCTCGATCGCTTCCGCGGAATGGCCCAGATTCGTGGGGCCAAACGCCAGCTCCTCACGCACCGTCGGAGCGAAGAGCATATGGCTCGGGCTCTGAAAGACATAGCCGAGCGTGGCGGCGATCTGCGCCACGCTCAACTCGTGCGTGTCACGGCCACCCACCGTCACTCGCCCCGAGGTCGGCTTGAGCAGGCCGATGGCGTGCTTGACGAGCGTCGTCTTGCCTGCGCCGTTCGGGCCCAGCACCGCGATCACGTCGCCGCGGCGAATCTCCAGGTCCACTCCCCGCAGCACCTCCGGCCCGGCCCCGTAGCGGAAGTGAACATCCTCAAACCGCACGAGGGGTTCGCGCGCCTCGGGTGGCACTCTGGTGAGCATCGGCTCGACCGGAGGGGGAGGCGGGTCTGCCGCAGCCCGGGCGATCACCATCGAGGCGGGGAGCTTCACCTCCCGGTAGTCCACCGCTGCCTGGAGGCCAGCCACCGGGCCGAGGTAGCGCGTCTGCCCGTCCACCATGAAGAGAACTCGATCGGGCCGGATCCCCAGAACGTCCTCCACCCGGTGCTCGATCATCAAGACCGCCATCCCGCCGTCCACCAATCTGCGCACGAGAGCGAGGGCTTCCTGTCCGCTGGCAGGGTCAAGGCTGGCCAGGGGCTCGTCGAGGATGAGCAGGCTGGGCCGCATGGCCAACACCCCCGCCAAAGCCACCTTCTGCTTCTCGCCTCCGGAAAGGTTGAAGGTCTCGCGCTCCCGCAGTTGCTCGATCCCGAGATGGGCCAGCGCTTGCTCCACCCGGGCGGTGATCTCTTCGCGTGGCAGGCCGAGATTCTCCAGGCCAAAGGCCACCTCGTTGGCCACCCGGGTTCCGAGGATCTGGCGCTCCGGGTCCTGAAGGACGGTGCCCACCATCTCGGAGATCCGGGCCAGAGGCACCCCATGCGTCTCCTGACCCCCCACCACCACCCGCCCGGTCAGCTCCCCCTTGTAGGAGCGGGGGATCAGCCCATTGACGCATCGGATCAGCGTTGTCTTGCCACAGCCGCTCGCCCCGGCCACGAGTAGGAGCTCGCCTCTCTCCAGGCGAAGCGAAATCGAGCGCAACGCCCAGTCGGCGCGATCCCGGTAGCGGAAAGAGAGATCTTCAACAATCAAAGGAGGGGAATCCAGCATTGGGGGATCACAGTCCGCCTATACCTTAACACCGCCGCCCACGGGCGGTGACGGCGGGCCGCTCGCCTCTCTTGCGCCAACTCATCGAATTGGAGGCGTGTCGGGGCCTTGTCCGCTCAGAGCCTGTGGATAAATCCGACGATGACATGCGCAAGCATCCCTCGCATCCAATTACAGCGACACAATGCCCTTCATGTCTTGTACCTTTCCGCCTCACCCCCTTACCCCCTTCGCGCAGCACCCCTTTGGGGCTCCGCTTGTCGCGATCCACCACGCATTGCGCGAAAGCGGAGAGGGAGATGAAGGTCTAAGGACGCGTCCTTGGGTAACCTCCCCTCCCCCGGCACATCTTCATCACTCAGGTAGTGAGACCAGCTGCCGGGGGAGGGGTTGGGGGTGAGGGCCATGGGGGACGCGCCAGCGGCAGAGAAGGACCCTGGTCGGTCGCCACGGGATTAGCTCACAGGCTCCGGAGCCTGACAAACGGAGACAACGGCCGCCCCGCGAAACCCCGTTTCGGGCTACTATTGGGGGCGGGCCTCAGCAGGCGGCACGGCCCCCCGTGATCCCGTGCCCCACATGCTGGCCCACAGCAACCAAGAGGGAAACATGAACATCCGTCTTTCGACCGGCAAGCTCATCCCCGTCGAAATGCACAAGGTCCGCATCGTACAGCGGACCACCCTGCCCACCGTCCGCCGGCGCCTGGAGGCGATCGGCGAGGCGGGCTACAACACCTTCCTGCTCCGCACCCGGGACGTCTTCCTCGACATGCTCACCGACAGCGGCACCAATGCCATGAGCGACAACCAGCTGGCGGCGATGATGGTCTCCGACGACGCTTACGCCGGAAGCGAGAGCTTCTACAAACTGGCCGATGCGGTGAAGGATGTCCTCGGATTCAACTACACCATCCCGGTCCACCAGGGCCGGGCCGCCGAACATCTCCTGGCCAAGGTCTTCGTCAAGCCGGGGGACGTCGTCCTGATGAACTACCACTTCACGACGACCAAGGCCCACATGGAGCTGGCGGGCGCCACCGTGCTGGAGATCTTCACCAACGAGGCGCTCAACACCGAGAGCACGAGCCCCTTCCGCGGCAATCTCGACCTGGCCAAGCTCACCGACGCCATCGAAACGTATGGGCCGGAGAAGATTCCCTTCGTCCGCATGGAGGCCACCACCAATCTGATTGGTGGGCAGCCCTTCTCCCTGGAAAACTTGCGGGCGGTGAAGAAGATCACCGCCCAATTCAAGATCCCCCTCGTATTCGACGGGAGCCTGATCTCGGAAAATGCCTACTTCATCAAGCAGCGGGAGAAGAAGTACGCCGATGAGTCCATCAGCGACATCATCCGCGAGATGATGAGCGTCGTCGACCTCTTCTACCTCTCCGGCCGCAAGAGCACCTCCGTGCGCGGCGGCCTGATGGCGACGAATGAGAAGAAGTACTACGACCAGATCCTGGCCTGGCTGCCGGTGTACGAGGGGTTCGCCACCTACGGAGGCATGTCCACCAAGGAGGTGGAGGCGATGGCCGTCGGGCTGCGCGAGATGACCGACGTGAACGTCGCCGGCGCTTCCCCCGATCTGATCCAGTACTTCGTCGAGCGCCTGCTCGAGAACGAGGTGCCTGTCGTCACGCCGCCCGGCGGCCTTGCCTGTCACATCGACGCCAAGCGCTTCCTGCCCCATCTCCCCCAGTCGGAATATCCCGCCGGCGCCCTGGCCGCCGCGATCTACCTCGCCTCGGGTGTCCGCTCCATGGAGCGCGGTACGATCTCGATGGACCGGGATGCGCAGGGCAATGAGGTCTACGCCGATCTCGAGCTGGCGCGCCTGGCCGTGCCCCGTCGCGTCTACACGATGTCGCACATCCAGTACGTCGTCGATCGCCTCACCTGGCTTCGCCAGCACAGCGAGCTGATCGGCGGGCTGCGATTCACCGAGGAGCCCAAGGTCTTGCGCTTCTTCTTTGGGCGGCTCGAGCCGCTCGCCAATTGGGGCTCAAAACTGGCGAAGGCATTCGAGGCCGATTTCGGAACGGACCTCTAAGCAGACGTCTCACCGCGGAGAGCGCGGAGTACGCGGAGATTCTAAGCGACCTCTGCGGGCTCCGCCTTCTCTGCGGTTAATCCCTCTTGGGAGACACCGAGACACCTGCCCCGACCGCAGGTGCGGGGGGGGCCGTCCCCCGAGCCTCTCGAGAGCGTAGTCTCGCCGCCCTGCTCGCCGTGGCCCGCGCCCACCCGCGCCTCCCCGCCAAGATCAGCTGAGCCCTCTAGAGTCGACGCTTCACCGCATTACCGGGGCAATCTCACCGCAGAGAGCGCGGAGAACGCGGAGATTCATGAGCAACTCAGCGCTCTTTGCGTTCCACTTGCCCCGGACGCACACCTGCCCCCCCGCACCTGTGGTTCGGGGCAGGTGTGCCGTCTCGCACCGGCGTGCCGCCGGGCTTCGCGGCACGAACGGTGGCGGGCGGTGCCAGGGAGTGCCGGGGTCTGCGGTAAAGCTTTCAGGGCGTAGTCACGGGGAGGGTGCGAAGAGGGTCTGGGCCAGCGACATCAACCACTCTTGGCCCACAGGCGCCTGCAGCGCCGCGCTCTCGGGATCGGCCTGTGGGTCCGCTACCGCGATCGTGAATGCCACGTAGGCATCACCGATGACCACGCCCAGCGTGATCGTCTCCACGAAGCCCACGTCCAGGGGTTGGAAGAAGGCCAGATCCCCATATCCGGCTGCCGTCTCAAGAGGCGCATCACAGTGAGCCGCGTAGGTTTCCAGGAAGATGTTCGCCAACTCAAGCAGCGACTTCCCTGCGACCAGGGGTTCCACTTCGGCCGGAAGAGGCGTTGGCTCGCCAGTCACGCTGCTGTCGTAACTGTACCTCAGCGTGCACCCCTCCTGGGTGCTCAGCTGGGCGATCGGATCGATAAAGGCATTGCGCGCCGCATCGCCGCGTTGGATCATCGCCGTCACCGATGTCCCCGAGGCGAGGACCTGTAGACAAGTATTCTCGGCCGGCGCTGTCATGGCCACGGCTTCCCCCATGACGAACTGGACCCGTTCCAAAGGGACAAGGTCGCAGGCGTTTTCCGGGAGGGAGGATGGGCCGACGCCGTCGACCGATTGGGTCGTTGGCGGGGTCGATCCGACCGTGGCGGCGAATGGAGGCAGGCCCGCCACAGTGGGCGTCCAGGGCGGCGGCAAGGTGAGAGGCCCACTGGCCGGCTGCTCTGATTCGGCCGGCTGTCCTGGAATTGCCGTGCCGGTGGAGCTACAGGCGATCGCTAATAGGATGAGGACGGTGCAGGCCAGCGGGAGCGGCGCGCCACTGGCTCTTGGGCGGCCATGTCTCAAGGGCGGGCGTCGCACTTCCATGAGAGGCATTGGGTTTCTCATCGTTCCTCCTGGGCGGCCCACAAACAAGCATAGCGTCGCCGGACCCCTGTTGTCGTTGCACGTCGTCGAGCCGAGAGATGGGCGTGGCGGTGGAAGGTAGCCGGATTACGGCTCGACCGGCAGGGGTTCCCATCCGAAGCCGCGCCCGAGGTCCACGTCGCAGGTTGCCGCCCCACCACCCGTGAGCCGGCTGCATCGCAACCGCAACTGGTTGAACTCGCCATTCGCCACAAAGTCTCGTCCAAGCTCGTTAATCACCTGCTCACCAAGAGCTTCCGCAAGCGGGCTTTCCAGGTAGGTGTCGCCGAACCAGCATTCGGAAGTCTCGAAGACGGAACAGGTGAGCTGAACGTACTCACGAGGCGCATCTACGGCTCGATGTGGCCCTGCGGCCTGGAGGACCTGCTCAAGGAGGGAGGCTGAGAGATGCGGCTCTGAGATCGCCGGGCTTGGGGAGGGGAGTGTCCGGCCGCCTACCCATGAACAGGCCCCCAGGAGCGCCACGAGAAGCCACGCCAGGTGTTGGGTGACTGCCCGCCGTGGCCTCAGGCATAGCCTTTTCATGCAGGGATGCAATCCACGCCTATGGCTCCACCGCCAGGGGCCTCCAGCCAGCGCCCCAGCCCCAGTCGATTTCACAGAACGCTTCCCCACCACCGCGGGGCCGGCTGCACTGTATCCTCACCTCGTTCGACCTGGCATTCTCGATGGCCCCAGCCCCCACCTGATCGATGATTTCGCGGGACAGCTCGCGGGGGATTGGGCCCTCCTCGGGACTTCTACCGAACCAGCAGAACGTCCCTTCGACGATGGTGCAAGTAAACCTGACCGTCTCGCCGGTACCAACCGACTCAAGGTAGTCAGCGGCCGACGCGAACACCTCCTCCAGAGTCGACACCCCAATGTGCGGCGGCGGCGGGAGCAGCGAAACCATACTCGGTGTCGGCGTCGAAGTCGAGCCCGGCGGAGTTAACTTGCCGCAAGCCACCAGGGCAACGAACAGGAAAGCATAGGCGGAGCACCTTCCCCCACGAGACGCGAGCCCACACAAGACCACCCCTCCAATGTCCACGACACGCCTCATGGAGCACCTCCTTCGGAAGCCGTTTCAGGGTCCAGAATCTCGAACGTCGCGCTGGAAACATCCACGCCCATTATCCCAGCGCTACCAATGTGCGGAACCAGCCACGGCCACTGCGGCTCGTACCCTGCAAGCGAGAGCCCGAAGATCGCTCCTCGCATATGATCCCGTGATTCCCGTCCAGCCTCTTCCTGAGTACCGCCGTGGTCAGTGCCGTAGTAGGCCTCTTCAAGGAAACTCAACGCGTTTGCCCAGCGCCACCCTCGATAGGCTGGGTCATCCGCCACCGCCGGATCTCGCATCTGGTTCATTGTGTCGTCCACCGCTCGGCCGACGATGTTGAAGTAGCTCAGGCTAGGCTCCGGGACATCAGGATCGACCTGCCCGGTCGCACCGTAGTAGGCCGCGGCCGCCTCCAGGAAGAAATGGTACCAGTCCCCCTCATCAGTACTGACCTAGCGAAGAAGGTGAAAAGAACTGGTAGAAGAGGGATGGTTGCCCTCGCGACCCAGTAGGGCTTGCTTCGGGGTGAAGAGGCAGATTGGCTCCCTCGACACGCTGTCCGTCCAACAGGTAGACGAGCGGGTCCCCAGAGACTCTCTCCCAGGGTATCGGGGAGCGACCACGCGCCAATGCCTTCAGCACGTTGTGGCACAGGATCAACGCAGTTCCCGGATCTTCCGTGTAGCGAAGGGCCAGCTCGTATAACTCCTGAGGAGTAAGCGGCGCTCCGCCCTCCTGCACATGAGTGATGGCATCACGAATCATGGCCGCCTGCGCCGCCATCAACGCTGGATCGGTGAGATACCTCTCCAGAACATCGTCCGGCATTCTTGGATCATCCTCATACTGGCTGAAGAAGATTGAGAGTTCCGTCTGGCTGACCCGCTCAATCCGAGGACCCTGGGTGCCGAAAGCAAGTCCCGGAGGTGGCTCGACGGTGACGATCTCGAGGGTGGCCACACTCGGACCGCCCCAGCATCCCGTCAGCAAGGCGCTCCCCAGAAGGCAACACCCCAATACCCAGAGGACTCGCCGCGATATTGACATGGCCCCCGTCTCCTCCTCCACCTGTCGTATCCCTGCCCGTCAGCCCTAGCACCGAGATCGCCGAGCACGCAGAGGTCAAAGATCAGCCTCCGCGCTCTCTGCGGTGGATTCTACCCGCGGAAGGCGAGCGAGCCAGGGCCGCGACGGAGGCGAGGGGAGAGATCGAGACGGCGGCGGGAGGCAACCGGACTACGCCCGGATGACTCTGCGGGGACGGACCTCCTCGGTGTTGTCATCAAGAGAATCGGCATGGTATGGCCGCTTGGCTGGGTCACGCGGGTGAGGGGCCGCCCGGCGCGCCCTGGCCCGGCGGGATCTCGTCCAACGCCTGGCTCACGCGCTCTCGTAGGGTGAGGCCCTTGGGGCGGCGGCGACCCAGGCCGCGCAGCCGCTCGATCAGCGCCTGGCTCACCGCCCGAGAGACCTCGCCAAGCGCCGACGGCGAGAGGCGCTGCCGGCGCTCAAACCAGGCAGCGGCGCCGTATCCGATCGCCACCGTCGTGCCCGAGGCGACCGCGGCCGCCACCAACCAGCCGGGAGGGCCGCCAAACTTGGCCAGCTCATAGAAGAGCGTCCGCCCCAGATACCCCAGGCCGAACGCGGCGATCAGCTCCCGAGCCCGGGCCAACGTGATCCGGTAGGCGTAGATTCGGGCCAACCCAATCACCATCGCGCTCTGCACGGCCACCAGGGGGATGAAGTCGATGATCGGGAGCGGCGTGATGGCGATCACCGCCGCCGTCGAGGCTGCCCGGATCACCGCCGCCCGTGCCAGTTGCCCACGGTATTCCGGCAGCGCCGCGCCCAGCGCCGCCACGATCTCCGGCTCCGTCTTGGCCACCGCCAGGATGATCCGCTCGACCCCTGTCCCATCCTTGGCGCTCAAGGGGATCAGCTGGTCGGCGGCGATCTCCAACGCGCCGGCTGCCCGCGCGATGACGGCCGCCCGTTCCCCGCCCACCAGGTCGATCTTGTTGAGCGCCACAATGACCGGCCGTTCCAGCGCCAAAAGCTCGCGGAAGAGGGCTCGCTCGGCGGCGTGAATGCCGTGAGCTGCGTCGAACAGCACGACAAGCACGTCCGCCTGGCGCGCCACGGCCAGTGCCCGCTGCTTTTCTTCCAGACCCACCGCCCCTGAGACGTCGGCCCCCGGCGTATCGATCACCCCGAAGATCCCGGCGTCGGCTTGCCTGGCCTCCCGCGTCGTCCCCGGCACGGCGCTCACCGCCGACCGGTCGGCCCGAGAGCGGATGAGTTGGTTGTAGAGAGTGGATTTGCCCACGTTGGCAGGGCCGACGATCGCCACGCGGTGTTTCCCGCCGGCCGCCAGGCGCAAATGCTCGACGGCTCGATCAATCAGCCCCCGCCACTGCCTCATATCCCGGGGCATGACGCCTAGAGCGCCCAGGAGCCGCGAGCGGGTATCGCCGGGGAGCTGGTCCCATAGCCGCCGGAGCTCTCCCGGCCAGCGGCCCACAAACTCGGAAAAGCGGTCCTGGCGCTCGCTCATGCGCCTATTCTAGCCGACTCGCCTTGTGGATAACCCCGCGAGAACTGTGGAAAACCGAGGCTTTCTGGGGACAACTCGTCGGGCTTTTCCCCCGTACCCCGCTCCCTTCCTCGCCAGCCCTGGGGTTCTACGGCGTTCTCACCGCCAGGGTTACGATCTCCAATCCCACCACCCCCGATTCTCTCCCTTTTCTCCCCGAATACCTCACACACGCGGTGTGGAAGGCAGTCCCCCGGAGACCCCCAACATATCGCCAGAGGCTTGGCCTTCGCCACGCCATGTCCCCCTTTCGCTCTCCTCGATCCCTGCGCCTCCACAAATCCACAGCCTCTACGACGACTACGAATCCTCACTTATTGTGATATGAGGAGATGAAAGGCAAAAAAGTGATCGGTTACTCAGTGATCGGTCATCAGGCCATCCTGGCACATGGGACCAGGCACCGATCACTGATCACTGATAGCCTATCTCATGCCCAGCCGCGGAATTGCATGGCTCGCACGACTCGGTCGATAGCGACCATGTAGGCGGCATCCCGCATGAAGACGTCGTTCTCTCTTGCCATCTCGAGCACCGACTGGAAGGCGCCGGTCATCTTCACGTCAAGCCGATCCAGAACTTCCTTGTGGGTCCAGTAGTAGTTCATGTCGTTCTGGACGCTCTCGAAGTAGGAGACCGTGACGCCGCCGGCGTTGCAGAGGAAATCCGGGATGAGGAACAACCCGCGAGACTGCACGACGGCATCTGCCTCCGGCGTCGTTGGCCCATTGGCCCCTTCGGCGATGATCCGCACCTTATTGTTCACCTGGCCGACGTTCTCTCCGGTGATCTGCCCTTCGATGGCGGCGGGGATCAAGACGTCGACCTCTTTCTCCAGCCAGGCATCTCCGTCTTCAACCGCATAGCCGGCCGCCTTGGCCTTGGCCTTGTCGATGGTGCCGTAGATGTCGGTGATGCTTTGCAGGTAGCGTGGATCGAGCCCGTCCATTTTGGTAAAGGTGTACGACTTCTTGTCTTCCCGATCCCAACAAGAGACCGAGAGCACCTTCCCGCCGAGCAGGTCGATGAATCCGATGGCGGCGTACTGGGCGACATTCCCGAAGCCCTGAATGGATGCGGTGCAGCGGGCCGGATCCATCTTCAAGTGATGCATCGCCTCGCGGATACAGTAGGTGACGCCGAAACCGGTGGCCTCGGTGCGCCCCAGCGATCCGCCGGCGCCCACAGGCTTGCCGGTGATCACCCCCGGGGTGTAGGCGCCGGCCAGCTTGGAGTATTCATCCATCATCCAGCCCATCATCTGTGGGGTTGTGCCGACGTCGGGAGCGGGCACGTCCTGGCGAGGGCCGATGCTTTTCCAGATCTGGCCGATCCAACCGCGGCACAGGCCCTCTTTCTCGGCGTCGCTCAGCGTGCTGGGATCGATCGCCACACCGCCTTTCCCACCGCCCAGGGGGATATCGGCGACGGCCGTCTTCCAGGTCATCCACATCGCCAGCGCCCGGATCGTGTCGAGCGTCTCGGATGGGTGGAAGCGGATGCCTCCCTTGGCCGGGCCGCGGGCAACGTTGTGCTGGACACGGTAGCCGAAGAAGACCCTCAGGCTGCCATCATCCATGCGCACTGGGATCTGGAAGCGAAACTCGCGGACCGGCCACCGCAAGACGGTGGACAGGCCGGGGTCGAGCTTCATCTGTGCTGCAACGCCGTCGAATTGTGCCTGAGCCATCTCAAATGCATTCACAGTCTCAACCTCGGAGCGTGATGTAGGTCCCCAGATTCGGGGACACGAGGAACGGGTGCCAAGTGGAGGCACCCGCGATAAATTGCACATCGACCCAGGCGATGGCCGTTCCGGGGGCGGGCCGAAGATCCCCGTGCCGCCGGCGGCCCACCCCAGGCATCCACGGTAGCCGGGGCGCTCTGGTGGGTCAAGTGACGTCTCTCACGGGCGGCGGCGACTCTCTTCCAGGGCGCGGAGCCGGGCGCTGAGGGCGGCCCGGACCACGGCGGGGTTGGCTCGGCCGCCGGCGGCCCGCATCACCTGTCCGAAGAGCCATTCGGCGATCGGCGGCTTCCCCGCCAGATACTGCTCCACCTGGGCTGGATGGGCTGCCAGAACCTCATCCACCCGTCGCTCGATCTCCTCCCGATCGCTCAGTTGAGCCAAGCCTCGGCGCTCGACGAGCGTCTGGGGAGCCTCCCCGGTGCGGAACACCTCGCCCAAGACTTCCTTGGCGCTGGCGACGCTCAGGCGGCCGTCTCCGGCCAGGGCGACGATCTGCGCCAGGGCCTCGGGCGAAAGACGGCTGTCCTGGATGTCGATGGCCGCCAGATTGAGAAGGGAGAAGACCTCGCCCGTCACCCAGTGCGCCACCTTCTCGGGGCCGGCTCCTGGCGCCGCAGCCAGCGCGGCCTCGAAGAAATCGGCGATCTGGCGATCGGTGGTGAGGACGGCGGCGGCGTGCGCCGGGAGCCCATACTCAGTGACGAAGCGAGAGCGGCGGGCCCAGGGAAGCTCAGGCAACGAGGTGCGGACGCGCTCGGCCCATGCGGAATCAATGGCCAGCGGCGGGAGATCAGGCTCAGGGAAGTAGCGGTAGTCGTCGGCCTCTTCCTTGCCGCGCTCGGGGTAGGTCAGGCCGCGGGCCTCGTTCCAGCGCAGGGTCTCCTGAGCCACGCGGCCTCCGGCCGCCAGCAGGGCACGGTGTCTCTCCATCTCATAGGCCAGGGCGCGCAGCATCGAGCGGAAGGAGTTGAGGTTCTTGATCTCTGTGCGGGTGCCGAGGGCCGAGGAGCCGGCAGGGCGGAGCGAGACATTCGCCTCGAAGCGGATGGCTCCTTTCTCCATGTCGCCGCTGGTGATCCCAATGTAGCGAAGCAGGGTTCGCAGGGCGGTGGCGTAGGCCTTCACTTCCTCGATGGAGAAGAGCTCGGGCTCGCTCACCACCTCGAGCAGGGGGACGCCGGAGCGGTTGAAGTCCACGAGCGAGGCGGCGGCCCGATGGAAGAGCTTGCCCGTATCTTCTTCTAGGTGCACCCGGCGGATGGCCACCCGCTTGGCGCCCCCGGGTGCCTCGATCTCGAGCCAGCCGCCGGCCGCCAGCGGCATCTCGTATTGGGAGATCTGGAATCCTTTGGGAAGGTCGGGGTAGAAGTAGTTCTTGCGGGCGAAGAGGCTGGTGGGGGCCACCTGGCAGTGGAGCGCCAGGGCGGCCCGCAGGGCAAACTCGATCGCCCGCTCGTTGATCACCGGCAGTGTTCCGGGCATCCCCGTGCACACTTCGCAGACGGCTGTGTTGGGGCCGGCGGAGGCGGGGTCGACCACCGGGCAGGCGCAAAACATCTTCGACCTCGTCTGCAACTCGGCGTGGACCTCGAGGCCGATGACGGGTTCGAAAGGGGGCGGGGGAGTCGGGCTTGTGGTGGTTTGGGCCAATGTCTGTGCCTGCGCGGGCGAGGGATAAGTGATCAGTTAGTCAGTGATCAGTGACCAGTTACTCAGTGATCGGTCAAGCGGGCATCTAGGCACCGTGCCTTGGTGCCCCGGTGCCTGATCACTGTTCACCGATCACTGATCACCCTCTTGCTCACCCATGCCTCTGCATGAACCTGCGTATGCGCTCCAGGGCCTCCTCGATTCTCTCATAGGCCGTGGCGTAGGAGCAGCGGACGTGATTGCCGTCGGCGCCGAAGGCGCTTCCGGGCACCACGGCGACGCGCTCCTCCTGGAGCAGGCGTTCGGCGAAGCTCTCGTCGTCCATACCGGTGGCGGAGATGGAGGGGAAGGCGTAGAAAGCGCCGCGTGGCTCGAAGGTGGGCAGGCCGAGCTCGTTGAGGCCGGCGACGATCAGCCGGCGGCGGCGGTCATATTCGGTCACCATAGCCCGCACGTGTTCCTCGCCGTGTTCCAGCGCCTCGACGGCCGCCACCTGGGCCGTGGTGGGTGACGACATGATCGTGTACTGGTGGATCTTGCGCATCTCGGCCAACAGCGGCGCCGGGGCGGCGGCATAGCCGATGCGCCAGCCGGTCATGGCATAGTCTTTGGAGAAGCCGCCGAGCGTGACCGTCCGTTCCCGCATCCGGGGCAGGGAGGCGAAGCAGACGTGTTGATGACCGGCGTAGACGAGCCGGTCGTAGATCTCGTCGGAGATCACGAGCAGGTCATGGCGCTCGGCGAGATCGGCCAGCGCCTGGAGGTTCTCCCGGGTCATCACTGCGCCGGTTGGGTTATTGGGGTAGCCGATGAGCAAGGCCTTGGTGCGCGGGGCGAGCAGAGCTTCCACGGCCTCGGCCCGCACCTGGAACTGGTCTTCCGGCCTGGCACGCAGCGGCACCGGGACGCCGCCGGCGAAGATCACCTCCGGCTGATAGGCGACGAAGCACGGGGTGGGGACGATCACCTCGTCGCCCGGGTCCAGGACGGCGCTGAGGGCCAGATAGAGGGCCTCGGAGACTCCCACGGTGACGAGGATCTCGCTGCGCGGCTCGTAGGACACCCCGTACAGGCGCTCGAGGTTCTCGGCGATCGCCTGGCGCAGCTCAAGGATGCCGGAGTTGGATGTGTAGTGTGTCTCCCCCTTTTCCAGGGAGCGCACGCCGGCTTGGAGGATTTCCTTGGGCGTGACGAAATCCGGCTCGCCGATCCCCAGGGAGATCACGTCGTCCAGGGTGGCGGCGATATCGAAGAAGCGGCGGATGCCGGAAGGCGGGACGGCAGCGATGCGGCGGGCGACGAAGTCGCGCATGAGGCGGATCTCTCCTGAAATGGGCGGCTACGGCATGTGAATGCGCCACTCGTCGTAGAGCTCGCCGTAGAAGAGCTCGAAGACGCGGCCGTCCTCGGCCCGGACGCGGAAGCGGCGTCCGCCGGGGAGGCGCCAGGTGGCTTCCACCTCGGCGACGCGCAGGCGCTCCCCCTCCCACTGGAAGGCGATCGGCCGTTCGCCGTACGTGTAGCCGGAGTGGCACTCGACGAGATCCATAGGGGCGTCCGGGGCTAAGCGAATCCGATCTCCGATGAATCGCCGACGTTGAGCGAACGATCCCGGCCGGTGACGCGGGCCTCCCGGCCGATCAGGGAGGAAGAGAGGGACGTGTCGAGGATGTGGGATCCGGCGTCGACGATCGAATCGCGGAGGAGCGAGCGCCGGATCACACAGTCCGGGCCGATGCTGACATGGGGCCCGATCACCGAGGCCTGGATGTCGGCCGTCGGATCGATGTACACCGGCGGCACGACGACAATGCCCTCCCGCTGAGCAGCCAAGGCCGAGTTGTCCCGCCCGTGGTCGAGCAGGTAGCGGTTGGTCTCCAGGAGCGACTCGGGCTTGCCGCAGTCTTGCCAGACCTCCACGGGCTCCACCCGCATCTTCAGTCCCTGGGCGAGCAACACGTTGATGGCATCGAC
>DATEAV010000061.1:0-6591 GCA_035288185.1 Anaerolineales bacterium
GGCCCGGGCCGCGCCCCACCCTGCAAAAGCAAGCGTCCGCCTGCCATTCGGCAAGGCGGACGACGTCAGGCGGTGCAAGACAACCCGGAGTGCATGGGCGTAGCCAGAATACCACAGGTGGGAAGTGGCGTCAACGCGGGCGGTGCTGAGGTGACATGAGATCGCGACTGAACTGAGACGGATCCGGCTTAGTCCGGCGGGCGGCACACCGAAGGTGGCCGGCGGCCGCCTCCCACCTTCGGTGAGCCGCCCGCCGGAGTTGAGATGGCTTCGCGCCGGCCCGCCCGTCCCCCTGCCCCGCGCCCTTGTCGCCCACCGGCTGAAGCCTCGACTCCGGGGAGCCTCCAGGAGCCCGCGCTTCAGCCGGGCCTGTACGACACCGAGGGCCCCCACACCGGCGGGCAGCCGTCTGCCTGGAGTGTGGGAATGATACCTTCGGGGCGATGTTCCGGCAATCAAGAAATCCCATTGCGCTGTCAATTGACGCGCCCGAGCCCATCCGTTAACATCGAACCCCCCGGGCGTGATTCCCCGGGTGAGGAGGAGCGGCGGTGAGCGAACTGGCGAAGCTGGATTGCGTCCCCTGCAAGGGCGGTGTACCGCCCCTGAAAGGCGCACAGATCGAAGGCCTCTTGGCCCGTCTCAACGGCGCGTGGAAGGTCATCGACGAGCACCATCTCGAGAAGGAATACCGCTTCAAAGACTTCCGCCAGGCCCTAGATTTCACCAACCAAGTGGGCGAACTGGCCGAGAGCGTCGGGCACCACCCCGACATCTACCTGGCCTGGGGTAAAGTGGGCCTGACGGTCTGGACTCACAAGATCGGCGGCCTGAACGAGGCCGACTTCATCTTCGCCGCCAAGGCCGACACGCTGCTCCAATCGTAAGGGGACGGCTCCGCAAGGGCCCCCTCCCGACCACAAGCCTTCGCCAAAGGTCTGATCTTGACTATCACCCGCGCGGAGTTCCGCAGCCTTCTCTCGGCTGGGCCGATCCTGGCCGATGGCGCCACGGGCACAATGCTCCACGCCCGCGGCGTGGGCCGAGAGACCTGCTTCGATGAGCTCAATCTCACCCGGCCCGACCTGATCCTCGAGCTTCACCGCGCCTACCTGACCTCCGGCGCCCGAATGATCGAGACCAACTCGTTCGGCGCCAATCCCTACAAGCTCTCAGCCCACGGCCTCGACCACCGGCTGGCCGAAATCAACAAGCGCGCCGCCGAGCTCGCCGTGCAGGCCGCGCGCGAGGTTGCGGCCAAAGCCTGGGTGGCGGGAAGCGTCGGCCCGCTTGGCGTCCGTCTGGCGCCCTACGGACGGGTGACAGCCGAGCAGGCGGAGGCCGCGTTCCGGGCGCAGATCGAGGCCCTGCTCGCGGGTGGGGCCGATCTGATTGTGATCGAGACGCACAGCGATGTGGCGGAGGTCTCCGCCGCGCTGCGCGCCGCGCGCGCGGCCGGTGACTTTCCCGTGATCGCCAGCCTCACCTTCACTCGCGACGACCGGACGCTGATGGGAGATACGCCGGCCTCCGCGTCGGCCGCTCTGGCCGCGGCGGGCGCCGACGTGATCGGCGCCAACTGCTCCGGCGGCCCCGCCCAGCTCCTGCGCATCCTGCTGCAGATGAAGGAGGCGGTGCCCACCCTTCCACTCGGCGTGATGCCCAACGCGGGCTGGCCTGAGCGCGTGGCCGAGAGGATCCTTTATCCCGCCACGCCGTCCTACTTCGCCGAGCATGCGCTCGCCTTCCGCGAGGCGGGGGCGGCCATCATCGGCGGCTGCTGCGGCACCACCCCGGAACACATCGCCGCCATGGCCGAGGCGCTGGCCCAGCCCGGCCGGCGCAGCCGGATCGAGCTGCCTGCTCCCGCCGGCCCCGCGGCCGCCGAGGGCCCAGCCACGACCGAGCCGCCAACGCGCCTGGCGGCGCGCCTGGCCGAAGGCCGCTTTGTCGTCTCGGTGGAAATCGACCCGCCTCGGGGCCTCTCGATGCACAAGCTTCAGGCCGGCGCCAGCCTGCTCACCGAAGCCGGAGCGGATGTGATCAACGTCGCCGACAGCCCGATGGCCCGGATGCGCATGAGCCCCTGGGCCATCTGCCACCGCCTCCAGCACGACCTGGGGATCGAAACCGTCCTCCACTTTCCGACGCGCGGGCGCAATCTGCTCCGGATCCAGGGCGACCTGCTGGCCGCCCACGCCCTGGGAGTGCGCAATCTTTTCGTCGTGATGGGCGACCCCACCGCCATCGGCGACTACCCTGAGGCGCTCGACGACTACGACGTCGTTCCGTCCGGGCTGATTCGGCTGGTCAAGCAGGGATTCAACCTCGGCCTCGACCATGCCGGCGGCGAGCTGGGGGAGGCCACTTCGTTCATCGCAGGCTGCGCCCTCAACCTGACCGCCCCCGACCAACGGCGCGAGCTCCGCGCCCTGCGCAAGAAGATCGCCGCCGGCGCCGACTTTGCCCTCACCCAGCCCGTCTACGACGCGCGCCGCGTGCGCTCGTTCATCGCTGACTATGAGGCCGCCTACGGCCGGCTGGAGATCCCGGTCCTTCTCGGGCTGCTACCGCTCTTCAGTGAGCGCCACGCCAACTACCTCCACAACGAGGTGCCCGGGATCCAAATCCCTGGCCCGGTGCAGCAGCGCATCCAGGCGGCTGGTCCGGAGGCCCCGAGGGAAGGCCTCCGCCTCTCCCTCGAGCTGCTGGACGAGCTGGCCGGCGTCGTACAGGGCGTCTATCTTATCCCCGCCTTCGGCCGCTTCGACCTCGCTGCCGAGCTCATTGAGGCGATACGGAAGGAGGGATGGGGGAAGAACGGTGAGCGGTGATCAGAGATCGGTGATCGGTGATCCGTGATCAGTGAACGGTGATCGGTGATCGGTGATCGGTGATCAGTAACCGGTGGTCGGTGGTCCGTGGTAAGTGGTCCGTCGTCCGTGGTCCGTCGTCACTGCCCCGAGACGGCGCGGACGAAGTATTGTGGGTTGAGCGGCTCGCCGGTGGCTGCCTCCACATGGCGAGTCCAGGCTTCCCTCGCCCCTGTGCGAAAGACATGCTCGCGCAGCCAGGCGCCGGCCTCGCGCCGGCCCACCATGCCCCCGGCCTCCTTGCGGATACGGTCCTGCAGCTGCGCCGTCACCAGATGCCCGAGCTCGTAGTTTTGATAGTAGACCGGGGCCAGGGCGACATGATACTTGGCCGCCCAGTCGGGCCCCCGGCGTCCCTCCGGGCGGCGCAGCTCTTGATACTTCTCCACCAGGCCCCACCACAGGTTGTCGAGATCGCCCTCCGGATCCTCATACAGGGCGCGCTCGAAGTGGGTCATCACCAGGCACCAACGGGTGAAGATCAGCCGCTCGGCTCTTTCCCTCTCCCGGGCGGCCCGCGAGAGCCGCTCGGCCTCGCTCGCCGGGGCCCCAGCCACTTGCACCAGCCACTCCTGGTCAAACGTCAGGGCCCCCATCATGAGGGCGATGGCCTCGGTCGAGAGCGTGTGGGACGGCTTGCGCAGGAGCCAGGGCAGCGTGGCTTCCACGTACTTGTCGTAGACGGCGTGCCCGAGCTCGTGGAGCAACGTCTGATTCCAGCGATGGTTCGGCTCGAGGTTGTTGAGGGTTCGGATATCCCCCTCCCGGTCGAGGTCGAGGCAAAACGCATGCTGATTCTTCCCCGGCCGGGCATAGAGATCGGAGCGGCCAAGGATATCGCGCACGTCCATGCCCAGCCCATCGTACGTGGATTGAGCCAGCACTCCGGGATCCTTGCCAGCGAAGATCTCATCCAGGTTCACCTCGCCCATCTGAGGGGGCGCCTGGAAAAAGCGGTCGCCATAGTTCCACGGCCGCAGCCCGCTCGCCCGAATCCCGAAATGTCGGGCGCGCTCGCGATCGAGGTTCGCCTTCAACGCCCGGAAGGGCTCCCGCGTCGCCTGCTCCAGCGACTCAAATAGGGAGAACAGCTCAGCCTCATCGATCTCATCCAGCGCGAGGGAGCGCTGAAAGTGATCGCGGAAGCCCTGCGCCCGGGCCGCCGAATTCCTCACCCGAGCCAGCTCGCGCACTTGCTCAGCCACCTCGGCGCCCACTTGCTTGGAGGCCTCCCAGGCCTCGCGGACTTCCGCCGAGTTCTTGCTTTTGGCAAGGATCTCATCCAGGCGGTTGTCGGAAAGCTCCTCCCCGCCCACCTTGCCGCGGAAGTTGTAGTACTTCTGGCGCACCTCCGCCTCGAGGCGGGTGAGCTTCTGGATCGTCTCCTCATCTTGCTGCGCCTTGGCGGCCGAGAGGTAGATCAACCGCAGCTGGCGCGCCTCGATCGGATCCCGCGCCGCCCCGGCGGCGTCCAGCCGCTTGGCCAATGCATGGCGTTCTGGCTCTGCCCAGAATCGCATCAGCGCCGCCTGGGCTTCCTGCTCCTTCTGGCTCGCCCCGGCGGCGCCCGTGGTCGCCGATTCCCACATGGCGTGGGTGTAGGCCACATACAGGGGCCTCACCCCTTCCACTGTCGAGCGAATGAGGTTCTCAACGTCGTTGGCCATGAATTGACGGCTCCCAGAGTCGGGGATTATGAGCTAGAGTATAACAAAGCAATCACCGCAGAGAGCGCGGAGACCGCAGAGACCGACAATAGATCTCAGCGTTCCCTGCGATCTCTGCGGTGAGGCCCACCCGGCCCCTGAGGCGTCCGAGTGGTTGTAGAATCGAGACGGCAACCGGCCACACAGGATGCCCTGATGCAGCCAATCGCCCCTATCCCCATCCTCTCCGGCCGGCGCCTGATTCTGGGCGTCACGGGCTCGATCTCCGCCTACAAGGCGGCCGATCTTGCCTCCAGGCTCACTCAGGCGGGCGTCCTGGTCGATGTCGTCCTCAGCCAATCGGCGCAGCGGTTCGTCTCACCGCTCACCTTCCTCTCGGTGACCGGCCGACGCGTCTTGACCGACGATGACCTCTGGGGCCCAGACGCCCACGTGCTCCACATCGGGCTTGCCCAGGAGGCCCACCTGCTGGTGATCGCGCCGGCGACTGCCAACACCATCGCCAAGCTCGCCTCCGGCCAGGCCGACACGCTTCTCACCCTCACCGCCATGGCCATTCACTGCCCGCTCCTGATCTCTCCGGCCATGGACGCCGGGATGTTTGAACACCCCGCCACTCAGGCAAACCTGGCCACCCTGCGCCAGAGGGGGACGATTGTCGTCGGGCCGGCGGAGGGCCGGATGGCATCAGGGCAGGTGGGCCTGGGCCGCCTGCTCGAACCCGGGGAGCTCGTGGGCCACATCCGTCTGGCGCTCGCCCGGGAAGGACCCCTGGCCGGTCGCCGCATCGTCGTCACCGCCGGCGGCACCCAGGAACCGATCGATCCCGTGCGCGTGGTGGCCAATCGCTCTTCGGGCAAGCAAGGCTTCGCCCTGGCCCAGGCGGCCCTCGATCGGGGGGCCGCCGTCACCCTGATCACCGGTCCCTCGGCCCTCGAAACCCCGATCGGCGCCGAGCGCATCGATGTCGGCACGGCGGCCGACATGAGCGAGGCGGTGCTGGCGGCCTCCGCCGGAGCCGACGCGCTCCTGATGGCGGCGGCCGTTTCCGATTTTCGCCCCGCCGCCCCTGCGGCGGAGAAACTCAAGCGCGCCAGGGGCCCGCTCGAGATCCGGCTCGCGCCCACCGACGATATCCTGGTTCGGGTGGCTGCGATCCGCAAGAAGACCAAGCACCCGGCCATCGTCGTCGGCTTTGCCGCCGAGAGCCAGGATCTTGTGGCCAACGCTCGCGCCAAGCTGGAGGCCAAGAGCCTTTCCCTCATCGTGGCCAACGACATCAACGCACCCGATTCCGGCTTCGCGGTCGACACCAACCGGGTGACTTTGATCGACTCCCACGGGGCCCTCCAGGAGCTTCCCCTGATGACCAAGGCCGAGGTGGCCAGCACGATCCTCGAGCGGGTGGTGGCCATGCTTGGGCAGTCGCCGTCGATGCCGGGAATGTAGATCCTCCGGCCTCAGGCCGAGCCGCCCGGTGCCTCGCCCGCAAGGGACGGGGGGAAATGGAAAGGGCCGGGGCGTTCGCGGTCATGACAGGTATGCGCTGGTATGCGGGCCATACGGCATCGACGGAGTGTTGAGGCAGAGGTGTGAAACCGAAAGGCCGGCTCTTCCTCGGCACGCAAGGGTTCGCCTTCGACGACTGGGTGGGGCCCTTCTATCCGCCCGGCACACCCAAGCAGGCCTACCTCGAAGAGTATGCCCGCAACTTCTCCACCGTCGAGATCGATTCGACGTTCTATGGCGCGCCCCGGGACTCCGTCGTGCGCGGTTGGCAGGAGCGGACCCCCGACAAGTTCACTTTCGCTGCCAAGTTCCCCAGCATCATTACTCACGACCAGAAGCTGGAGGGCGCCAAAGGAGCCGCCGAATCCTTCGTGGCCACAATGCAGATCCTCGGCGACAAGCTCGGCGTGCTCACCCTCCAGTTCGCCTACGACTTCACGCCCGATCTCCTGCCCCGCCTCGACGCCTTCCTCGCCGGCCTGCCCGGCGGGCCGCGCTACGCCGTGGAGGTCCGCAACCGCAAGTGGCTCACCCCCGAGCTT
>DATEAV010000062.1:0-5563 GCA_035288185.1 Anaerolineales bacterium
TCCACCCACTCAACGCTTAGATCGGCCGTGTCCACCAGCGCGATCGTGCTGCGCCCCTGGATGCCAGCGAGCTCCCCGGGGTTGAGCAGCAGGCAGTCGCCGATCCGCTCTTCCCGGGCCGTGTGATTGTGGCCGTAACAGACCAGGCGATACTTTCCGGAGAGCGCCACGGGGCGCGCGATTTCAGGGTAGTGATTGACGGCCGCGGCCACGCCGGCAAGGTCAAGCTCTGCAAACTGTCCGTAGAGTCGCACTTCCGGATGGCCCCCCGCCACGCGCGCCAGGAGCAGCTTGTCGCCGTCGTTGTTGCCCCAGACGACGTGAACGGGCCTGGCTCCCACGCCTTCAGCAAGCATCCGGAGCAGGAACGGCGAACAAAGATCCCCACAGTGGATCACGGCCTCTGCGCGCTGAATGTGCGCTAGAGCGGCATCGAGCTTCCAGATGTTGTCGTGGGTATCGCTCAGCACGGCCACTCTCATCAGAGCCTCCAGGCGGGAAGAAACGGTGGTCAGTGATCAGTGATCGGTGGTAGATCTTGGGTTGAACCTGCCTTTCGAACACCAAGTCACTGATCACCGACCAACCGATCACCGAGCAACCGATCACCGAGTAACCTGATCACCAATCATGCGTCCGTAGAGGAAATTCAGCTCCCGCAGCCGGGCGGCCACTGGCTCGGTGGGCACGCCTGGTGGGCAGCGCCACGCCCAGTTGCCCTCCGTTCGGCTCGGGAAGTTCATCCTCGCCTCGGCACCAAGGCTCAGCACGTCTTGCAGCGGCACGACCGCCCATTCGGCCACCGAGGCCCAGGCGGCGCGGATCATATCCCAGGCGATATCGTGCCCGTCAGCCGCAAGATACCGACGGCAGAAATCGCGGTGCTCCTCCGCCGTCGATTCATACCAACCCTGCGCCGTGTCGTTGTCGTGGGTCCCCGTGTAGACCACGCAGTGGCGGGGGTAGTTGTGAGGGAGAAAACCGTGATCGGGTCGCCCCTCGAACGCAAACTGGAGAATCTTCATTCCGGGGAGGCCGAAGCGATCCCGGAGCTCGACCACGGGGGGAGTGATCTCACCCAGGTCTTCCGCGATGATCGGGAGCCCGCCCAGGCCCTCGCGGACCCTCTCGAGGAACCCCGCGCCTGGGCCAGGGACCCACCTTCCCACTTCGGCCGTGGGCGATCCTGCCGGCACCTCCCAGTAGGCCTCAAAGCCGCGGAAGTGGTCGAGGCGGATGAAGTCGACAAGCGCCAACACCAGCCGGAAGCGCTCGATCCACCACGCATACCCGGATTGTCGCATGACATCCCAGCGGTAGAGGGGGTTGCCCCACAGCTGACCGGTTGGCGAGAAGTAGTCGGGCGGGACACCGGCGACGGCTGCCGGATTGCCCGCTTCATCCAGGAGGAACAGCTCCGGGCGCGACCAGACGTCGGCACTGTCGTGAGCGACGAAAATGGGGATATCTCCGACGAGGGCGATGTCTCTCTCTTGGGCATCCCGGCGCAAGGCTCCCCACTGGCGGAAGAAGAGGAACTGCCGCAAGCGGTGGTCCTCGACAGCGTCGCCAAGCCGGGCGCGGGCGGCCGCGAGCGCCGCCGGGTCGCGTCTCCTCAGCGGAGGCTCCCAGGTGGTCCAGGGTGCGCCTTCGTGCTCAGCCTTCAGCGCCATGAATAGGCAGTAGTCCTCGAGCCACCCCGCGTGGGCCTCCGTGAACTGTTGCAGCTCACGCTTGAGATGCCCGGCGGCGCCGGCGCGGTGCCGCGCCGCTGCCTTGCGCAGCAACGCCTCGCGGAAGGTAATGACGTTTCCATAGTCCACCCGATCGGATGGGAACGAGGGCACCAGCCCGAAATCACCTTCCTCTAGCAGGCCTTCCCGCACGAGGAGCTCGAGGCTGATCAGAAGATGATTCCCGGCGAAGGCCGAGAAGCTCTGGTAAGGTGAGTCGGCATAACCGGTGGGGCCGAGCGGGAGCACTTGCCAGAGACGGCAGCCGGAGGCCTGGAGCCAGTCGAGCCAACGAAAGGCTTCAGGCCCGAGGTCACCGATTCCGTGCGGGCCGGGGAGCGAAGTTGGGTGGAGAAGGATTCCGCTGAGTCGGTCGGCCACGATGTGTCTCCGTCCCGGGCGGCCGGAAGGGACCGGACGGGTCAGTGGAGCGCTGCCTGCCGGTGCTCCACGGCGCGCTGGTAGAGAGCCGCATACTTCTCCGCCGAACGTCGCCAGGAGAAGTCGGACGCCATGGCCCGCTGCTGCAAGTCTCTCCACTGCTCCCGATCGGAAAACGCCGAGATCGCGCCCCGGATGGCGTCCGCGAGGTCATCGGGTGTGGGATCCTGGAACGTGAATCCGGTCCCTCCGCCCGTGTCGTCGCGGACTGTATCCCTAAGCCCGCCGGTCGAGCGGACAACCGGGATACAGCCGTAGCGCATAGCGATCATCTGCGCCAGCCCGCAAGGCTCGTAACGGGAAGGCACGAGGAGGATGTCGGCGCCACCGTAGATCCGCCGCGAAAGGGGGGCGTCGAATCGCAAGGCCACGCGCACCCGGGCTTGATGCCTCTCGGCAAACTCTCTGGCTCGTTGCTCGAGAGCGGGATCTCCCGTTCCCAGAAGGATGAATTGCCAGCGTGCGTCGGGGAGATCCTCAAGGGCCGCCAGCGCAAGATCCACTCCCTTCTGGGCGTCCAGCCTGGTCACCATGGCGAGGAGCGGCGCCGCGCGCTCTGCGGGAAGGCCAAACTCAGCACACAGGGCATCGCGGTTGCCAATACGGGCTTCAGGGGCCTCTCGAGTGAAGGGGGAAGCAAGGGCGGGATCCTTGCCCGGGTTCCACTGCTCCGGGTCGATCCCGTTGAGGATCCCTTGCAGGTGGCCCGCTCTTGATCTCAGCAGCCCCTCGAGACCAAAGCCGAATTCGGGAGCCTGAATCTCCTCGGCGTAGGTCGGGCTGACGGCGGTGAGCCAATCCGCGGTGAGCAGGGCCACGGGAAGCGGCAGACTGCGGGCCCAGCCTGGCAGGATGGGATCGTCCGCAGGCGGCAAGCCGTAAAGGGAGAGCGCGGCCTCGGAGCCGGCGCCCATGAAACCGAGATTGTGGATGGTCAGGACCGTGGCTGAATTCCGCCAGAAGTCGTCGCCCATGCGGTGGGCAGAAAGCCAGTAGACCGCCGGTCCCGTGTGCCAGTCGTTGGCATGGACGATGTCGGGACGCCAGCCGAGCTCACGGCTGGCCTGCAACGCGGCCAGCGAGAAGAAACCGAACTTACGCCCGTTGGCCTCAGCGTCGGCATAGACACCCGCCGTGGCACGAACGGGGTCGCCATCGAGGAGGAGAAGCTGAAGGCCATTCATTTCTCCCAGGTGGGCGCTCGCGTCCATGGGGCCGCCCGTTGCCGGGATCTGCGTGCGGATCGTGCGATGAATACGGACCCCGGCGGCGTTCACGGCCGGGTGCAAAGGCAAGGCGAGCAGGACGTCGAGACCGAGAGCGCGCAGGGCGAGAGGTAGCTCACCGGCGACATCGCCGAGCCCGCCGACCTTGACCAGAGGCGTGGCTTCGGCGGAAAGATACAGAACCCTCAAGCCTTGAACCATCGGTAGTCGATCTCGGGGAAGACCTTGTCGCGCTCCCAGAGCCTCGCCGCCAGTTCTGGATCGGGCGACCCGCCTTCAACCGAGGCGATGAGGCTCTCGAATCTTTCAAGATGAGAACGGAACCGCTCTACGGCATACTCACGCGCCTGCCCCGTTGAGATGAGGAACGGCCAATCGGAAGACTGGAGGAGGAGGAGCTCGCGGGCCGCCTGGTCGAGGGCATGGCGCGCAGGGCCAGAGGCTTGTGGAAAGCGGGAGACGGCGGCAAGCATACTGGCTTCGGCGCGGTGGATGACCGGCCAGACCCAGTGTGTGTCCGCGTTGTCCCAGGTGAAGTGGCCGCCTCCAGCGCCCCATGAGCCCTCGGGAAGGTGGAGCACGGTCTTCGGCGGATGAGCGAGGATGTAGTCGGAAGCCGTGATGAGCTCAACGCTCTCCGAGGTTGCCAGCCTTCGCAGCACCGCCTCGAGCCAGCGGATCCCTTCGAACCACCAGTGGCCGAAGAGCTCCGTATCGTAGTTGGCCGAGATGATCCCAAAGTCGCCGCTGCTCTCGCGGTGGGCGTGGAGAAGGTCGGACACGAGGCGGGCGAAATGATCAGCGTGTGACTCGATCTTGCCGGCAGCCCAGTCAGGGTGGTAGGCGTCCTTATCGGCCAGGTCGACTCCGGCCCCGCTTACTCGCCAATACTGGAGGCCGGAGATGCCGTCCTTCTTGTGGAACTCCCGGTAGTCGAAATCGCCGGGGTAGCCCCACTCTGCGCTCCAAACCTGGAGGCCGGTGCGATTGTTGCGCCCAATCACGGCCACCTCGGGCTGGGTGACGTAGTAGCAGCGATAGGTAGTGGCAGGCGTTTCGGGCCTCACCTCGCTGAAGGGGACGAGATACCGCCGGATGATCGCCCCGTAGGGCCCGATGGCCTCTCCCGCTGCCACCCCCACCGGCCGGCCGCCCTCGATGAGATGGGTCTCGGCGAAGAAGAGGCCGAGATCATGCTTGGAGAGAAAGGCTTCGATCCCCGGTCGCTCTCGGCCGTCCTCGGCCAGGTAGCCCGGGCGGTAGGCGCACTCCGGCAGCCAGATTGCTCTCGGGGCGCGGCCAAAGTGGCGCTTGTAGGCGGCGACCGCGGCCGCCAACTGAAGATGGATGGATTCATCGCGATCGAGCAGCGGAAGGTAGCCATGCGTCGCGCCGCAGGTGAGGATCTCGATCAGGCCGGCCTCTTGCAGGCGGCGAAACGCCGGCACCAGGTTGCCCTCGTAGCGACCCACGAAGCTGGCGCGAACGGAGGTGTACCAATCGCGATAGAAGGCGGCGAGGTAGGCGAAGTGGGCGTTTCCGGCGGCCTCGAAGCGAGGGATATCCGCCGTCGCCCGTTCGATCTTCTCGTCCAGATAGAGGAGGAAGTTTGCGCGCACGTCCTCGTCGGCGAGTTGCTCGACGAGGATCGGCGTCAGCCCAATGGTGAGGCGGGCGGGGATACCCTCATCGAGGAGGCGATAGAGGGCGTCAAGCAGCGGGACGTAGGTTTCCGCGGCGGCCTCGTGAAGCCACTCCTCACCGTGGGGCCAGCGGCCGGCCTGCCGGCAGTAGGGAAGATGGGAATGGAGGACAAACGTGAAGGCTCCGAAACTCGGCATCGTCCCCTCCGGCTCGCGCGCTGCCCGCAATTGTAGCAGAAGCAAAGCGCGAGCGTAGAATACGGTTGGGCCGGCGGGCCTTCGGGGAGGTGGTCATGGGGATGGAGCAGGATCCGGAAGACTTCTGGGCCGACGTGCTCTCCGGCGAGCCTGCCAAGCTCCGAGGCGCGCTCTCGAGATTATCGACGGGAGAGAAGGCGGCCGTCGTGGCTCATCTGCGCCGGATGGCCTCCGAGGCCGGGTGGCAGGCTGCCCAACGAGAGGCTGCCCGCGCGGCGCTGAAGGCCCTCCAGGAACATGGCGGGGTGTAGGGGCGGCTCGC
>DATEAV010000063.1:0-5192 GCA_035288185.1 Anaerolineales bacterium
GTTCGACATCATGTACAACGAGGGGATCTCGAAGGTGGGGGACGTGCTGGATCTGGGGGTGGAGATGGGCGTGGTGGAGAAGCGGGGGTCGTTCTACACGTACGGCGAGGCGAAGATCGGGCAAGGGCGGGAGAACGCCAAGCAGTATCTCAGAGGGAATCCCGAGCTGCCCCTGGAGATCGAGGCGAGAATTCGCGAAGCGGCGAGGATCGGTTCGGCGCCGCTCGATTTCGATGAGGACTCAGGCAAAGATCACCGAGAGGACGAGGAATAGGACTTGAGATCGCCGCGCCTGTCGCTGGCTTGAGCGGCGCGGCCCAGGCGAAGCTTACGAACTCTGGAAATGAGATCCGACTCCGCAAACGTAGACTCTGGTCTGTAAGATGAATAGGCTGGTGAAGGTCCCGCGCTCTACGCGGGGGATGGGTCCGCCCTGATCGAGGGGCACCGGTTTTCATAGCGGAAGCTCTCCCGGGGGTTTGCCGGGAGGGACGCTCGGCTCATTTCTTCCATTGAGTTAGCTCGCCCGTGGGCTGGCCAATTGTGCCGCGACCGAATCGCGTGGGTCGCGGCACGTTGTTATCTTCGGGAGCATCGCGTGGGTGGAGTCGTAACCTCGCTGAAAGTCGACCCCCACCGCCGTGGCAAAGTGCGGGTGGGGATCGACGGAGCGGAAACATTCGCCCTGGCCACGCCGCTGGCCGCCGGCCTGAGGCTCGGCCTGAGCCTGAGCGACGGGGAGATCGCCGCGCTTCAGGGCGCCGACGCGGTGGAAGCGGCCGTCCGGCGGGCCCTGCGGCTTGTGGCCATCCGGCCCCGCTCGGAGCGCGAGATGCGAGAGTACCTCGCCCGAGCCGGAGTGCCGGTGAATCTGCACCCACAGGTTCTGGGGCGGCTGCACGAAAGGGGCGCGATCGACGATCGCGCCTTCGCTCAAGCGTGGGTGGAAAACCGCCAGGCCTTTCGCCCGCGCAGCAGCCTGGCCCTCAAGATGGAGCTCCGCAAGAAGGGGGTCGCGCCGGAAACGATCTCCACCGTGCTGGAGGACGTCGATGAAGAGGCGGCCGCCTCTCAGGCCGCCCGGAAGGCACTCCGCCGCCTGCACGGACTCACCCATGAGGAATTCCGCCAGCGCCTGGGCGCGCTTCTGGCCCGGCGCGGCTTCGACTATTCGATCATTCGGCCGGTGGTCGAGGGCCTGTGGGCCGAGACCTCCGGTGACCACGCGGAAAGTGAGTGTGACTGATGGGACTGCCAGGGTTGATCCTTGCCTTCATTGTCGGGCTTGCGCTGGGCGCCCTCGGAGGCTTTCTCTTCCGACACGCCCAGGCGCTCCGCGAGACGCGGGCCGGCCAATCCAAGGCCGACATGATCCTCGAAGCGGCCAAGCAGCAAGGCCGCGAGACCGAGCTGCGCTCGCGGGACGAGGCGCTCAAGATCCGCAGCGAAGCGGAGGCCGAATCGTCGCGGCGCCGCGCCGAGCTCGGCCGCGAAGAGGAACGTATGGAGCGCCGGCGGGCCGAGCTCGAGCAGCGCCTCGACCAGGTGGAAAAGCGCGACCAGACCCTCAGCAAGCGCCAGAGCACGATGGATCGCCGGGCCAACGAGGTGGAACAGCTTCACGCGCAGACTCTGGCCGAGCTCCAACGCGTTTCCAGCATGTCGAAGGAAGAGGCCAAGCAGCTGCTGCTGGCGGAGGTGGAGCAGGAGGCGCGTGCCGACATGGTGCGCATCATCCGCCAGATCGAAGAAGAAGCCCGCAGCGAAGGCGAGCGCCGGGCGCGCGAGCTGATCGCCGATGCGATCCAGCGCGTGGCCTCCGACCACGTCGCCGAAGTCACCGTCTCCGTCGTTCCGCTCCCGTCCGACGAGATGAAGGGCCGGATCATCGGCCGGAACGGCCGCAACATCCGGGCGTTTGAGCAGGCCGCCGGCGTCGACGTCGTCGTCGACGATACGCCGGAGGCCGTGACCATCTCCTCCTTCGACTCGGTGCGCCGCGAGGTGGCCCGCCGATCGATGGAGAAGCTCGTCCTGGATGGGCGCATCCACCCGGCGCACATCGAGAAGATCGTCGAGCAGATGCGCGAGGATGTAGATCGGTTCATCGTGGAGGAGGGCGAGCGGGCCACCTTCGACGCCGGCGTGCCCGGGCTGCACCCGGAGATCATCAAGAAGCTAGGGCGCCTGCGCTTCCGCACCTCTTACGGCCAAAACCAGCTCGCCCACGCGGTGGAGTCCGCCCAGCTGTCCGGCGTGATCGCCGCTGAGCTCGGGGCCGACGTGGAGGTGGCCAAAGCCGCAGCCCTCCTGCATGACCTGGGTAAGGCGATGGATCACGAGGTGGAGGGCACCCATGCCGGCATCGGGGCCGATTTCGCCCGGCGGCATGGCGTGAAGCCGGCGATCGTCAACGCGATCGCCTCCCACCATCACGAGGTCGAGCAGGAGTCGGTGGAGGCGGTGATCGTCGAAGCCGCCGATGCCATCAGCGGCGCCCGCCCGGGCGCGCGGCGGGAGAGCCTGGAACAGTACATCAAACGCGTCAAGGCCCTGGAGGATCTGGCGAATTCCTTCAAGGGAGTCTCGCAGAGCTTCGCCCTTCAGGCCGGCCGGGAAATCCGTGTGATCGTCCAACCGGAAGACATCGACGATCTGGAGGCGACGCGTCTGGCGCGGGACGTGGCTAAGAAGATCGAGGAGGGGATGCAGTATCCCGGCCAAATCAAGGTGACCGTGATCCGCGAGACGCGGGCCATCGATTACGCCAAATAGATCGGTCACCGCGGAGAACGCGGAGACCGCGGAGAATCCTTAGAAACCTCGGCGTTCTCTGCTGACTTTGCGCTGATGCTTCATGTGTCGTCCGTAGGGGCGACACTTGCACTGGCGCTGCGCGCCCACCTGCCCAGACCGCAGGTGCTGGGAGCGCAGTGCCAGCGGGCGCCGCCTCGCCCCTACGCTGTCTCACAAAGCGGTGCCGCGCTTTGGATCCACCCTCCTCACCCGGAATGACTTTCCTTCATTCCACGAATCGTCGCCTACTACGTTCTCTCGTGCGAAGAACGGCCTTGTTTGGGTCGACGCACCTCACCCGCAACGGCCCTCGCGTTCCTGACAACCTCGCCCCTACGATTTCGCATGCGAAGCACGGCCTTGTTTAGGCCAGCGCACCTCACCCGGCAGCGGCCTCTCTTATTCCTGGCAACCTCACCTCACTCGTGTAGGGGCGACACTTGCACTGGCGCTGCGCGCCCACCTGCCCAGACCGCAGGTGCTGGGAGCGCAGTGCCAGCGGGCACCGCCTCGCCCCTACGATTTCGCATGCGAAGAACGGCCTTGTTTGGGTCGACGCACCTCACCCGCAGCGGCCCTCTCGTTCCTGACAACCTCCCCTCCCTCGCGTCGTAGGGGCGGGTCTCCGAAGGTGCCGGGTGATCTTCCCGGCCAGACTCGCCCCTACGATTTCGCATGCGATGAACGGCCTTGTTTAGGCCAGCGCACCTCACCCGGCAGCGGCCTCTCTTATTCCTGGCAACCTCGCCTCACTCGTGTAGGGGCGACACTTGCACTGGCGCTGCGCGCCAGCGCAGTGCCAGCGGGCACCGCCTCGCCCCTACGATTTCGCATGCGAAGAACGGCCTTGTTTGGGTCGACGCACCTGACCCGCATCGGCCCTCTCGTTCCTGACAACCTCGCCTCCCTCGCGTAGTAGGGGCGGGTCTCCGAAGGTGCCGGGTGATCTTCCCGGCCAGACCCGCCCCTACGATTCCGCATGCGAAACACGGACTTGTTTGGGCCAGCGCACCTCACCTGGCAATGCCCTCCCTCATTCCCAATAGGCTCCGGAGCCTGGAAGGGGCTCCTGGCACTGACACGAACTCTGCTCTGCGTTCTCCGCGTGCTCTGCGGTGGATCCTACGAGCGCTCGCCGCCGCCCGGCGTGCCGTAGAGGAACCAGAACTCGCTTGCGGGGTAAACCCGAGCCAGCCGACGATCCCAGATGAAGGGGCCCGGGTTGAAGCGCTGCCGGATGCGAGAATCAACCTCCTGAAGCGCCCGCCGGCTCGTGGCGGCCTCCGGGAGATCGCCGGCGGCCGCTTCCAGGCGGGCGGCCATCACTCTCTGGCGAGCTTCCTGCGGAAAGAGCTCCGCGGCGCGCGGGCTCTCCTCGAGATCGGTCAGGTAGGCGCGCCAGAGATTTACCCGGCTTTGCAGCTCCTGAGCCGCCTTGCGCTGGATCGCGGCCGCCCACTTCGAGCGCAGGGCCTCCACCCGGCTCCGCAGGCTGCGAAGCCGCGCGGCGAGAGCCGGCGCCAGATCCGGCTCACTCGCCTCCAGTTCATCCAGGGTGAGAAAGAGGCTGCCGAGGCTCAGCTTGGGGTAGGGAGGCTCGCCGGACCCGGCCCGGCGCTGGAGAGGCCAGAAGAGCTCGGCGGAGAGGAGGTAGTCTTCCAGTTCCTCCGTCATCGCCTCGGCCAGGCCAAGGCTATGCTCCGCCGGATGCATCGGGAGAACCGGTCGCGAGACGCAGCACAGAGGCGACCGTGTCGAGCAGAACTCCCCGGGTGGTGGGCTTCACCAGATACCCGGCGGCCCCGAGGCTCCGCCCCAAGTCGCGGTCTTGCTGCGACGACTTGGCGCTGAGGAAGACTACGGGGGGCACCTTGAAGGCCTCGCTCTGCAGGCGCCTGAGCACCTCGTAGCCCGAGATGTCGGGCATCATGATGTCGAGGATCACCAGGTCGAAGCTTTCATCGCGAATCTTGCGCAGGGCCTGCTGGCCGCTGATGGCCGACTGCACGTTGTAGCCCGCCGTCTTCAACGTGAGCTCGATCAGGCCGATCGTGTCGGGCTCATCGTCGACGACCAGGATGCTGGCCTTGGATCCCATCTCGCTTCCCGCTCCCGGGCGGGATTCTATACCCGCTTTCTCAGGCCGCCAGCCCGCCGTCTGCGCTTCAGAGCAGCATGCGGAGAGGGTGCTCGAGGATCTCCTTGAGCGCCTGCAGGAATCGCGCCGCCTCGACGCCGTCGGTGAGGCGATGATCCGCCGAGAGCGTCAGCTTCATTCTCTTGCCGGGCGCCAGCTGCCCGTCCCGCACAACCGGCACCTCGCGCACGCTGCCGATCGCCAGGATCGCCGCCTCCGGCGGGTTGATGATGGCGATGAAGTGATCGACGTCGTACAT
>DATEAV010000064.1:0-4764 GCA_035288185.1 Anaerolineales bacterium
CCCTGACCGGCCTGGCCTGTAGCCTTCCTCAACCGGCGCACCCTAGACCTTTCTCGAGTCCACTCCCGCGGAGGGCTCACACCGCCGCCCTTCAGCACGGAGGCGCGGATCAAGGAGGACGCCCAAGGCGGCCCTGGAGGAGCGCCAGGACACTTGCCCACGTATGCCTCCCGATAGGACACACCTGCCCTACGGGCACGGGCACTGAGTGCCCAGACCGCACACCTGCACCCCGTTCGGGCCGCGAAGCCCTCCCGAAGGACATCGGGACGATGCGGCCCGCCGGGGCGAGACGGCCCACTGGCACTGCGCTGGCGCGCAGCGCCAATGCATGTGTGCAGCGCACTGCACACCTGTGCACCCCGTCCGGGGGGCGAACGGCCTGCAACTGCGGTGAAGGTGGGTGCAGGGTCTTCGACGCGAACGAGCGGGTGCGCGATAGCGCGGGAAACGGAGAAGCCCCCAACTACGCTCTCTCGACGCTGCGACGCCGCCCGCTGGCGGTGTCCCCAGGATCTCGACCGAGCAGCCGACAACCCGGCGCCAGCCAGCGTCGCCCGCTTGACTCGTTCCAGAGGAACCGTATAATCGGGCCAACAAACGAGGAGCCGAAGGCTCCAATGGACGAGCGCGGGGACGCAGCTCGCGGCCTGCCGAACGGAGAGCTGCCGGTCGGTGGAAGGCAGCCGGCGACGCGAGCGATCCACTCCGCCGGCCCGAAAGGGCCACGTCGCTCCCGCAGGGGTGAGGTGACACCGTAAGGGAGACGGGTGCGCCCGGTATCGCGCCTCGAGGCCCCTTCGATTACGCTCAGGGGCGAAGGCAGGTGGCACCACGAGCGCCCCCTCGTCCTGCTGGCGAGGGGGCGTTGTGCTTAATCCGCAGGAGGTGTGGCGTGCTCGATCTGCAGTTGATTCGCGAGAAGCCGGGAGTCGTGCGGGCAAGCCTTTCCCGCCGCGGGCTTGAGCTCCCACTCGACTCGCTTCTCGAGCTCGACGCCCGCAGGCGGAGCCTCCTGGCCGAGGTGGAAACCCTCAAGGCCGAGCGCAACCGGGTCTCCAAAGAGATCGGCCGCCTGAAGGAGGCGGGCGAGCGCCAGCCGCGCATCGAGGCGATGCGCCGGGTGGGCGAGGAGATCGAGGCGCTCGACACTCAGGTGAGCGAGGTGGATCGAGATTTGCGCGCCGCTCTTCTCCAGATCCCCAACCTTGTGGACGCCTCCGTCCCCGACGGCGCCGACGAGGCCGCCAACGTCATCGTGCGCGCGCTCGGCGAGCCGCGTGCCTTCGATTTCGAGCCCCGCCCCCATTGGGATCTCGGCCCCGCCCTCGGGATTCTGGATTTCGAGCGCGGCGTGAAGATTACCGGCTCCCGTTTCTACATCCTGAGCGGCGCCGGCGCGCGCCTGCAGCGCGCCCTGATCGCCTGGATGATCGATCTGCACCGCCGGCAGGGGTATCTGGAGAAATATACGCCTTTCGTCGTCCGGGAGCAGACGCTTTGGGCCGCGGCTCAGCTGCCCAAGTTCCTCGACAATCTCTACCACGACGTCGAGGAAGATCTGTGGCTGGTGCCCACGGCGGAGGTGCCGCTCACCGGCCTGCACATGGATGAGATCCTCGAAGGGGAGAGCCTTCCTCGGCGTTACGTCGCCTACACGCCCTGCTTCCGCCGCGAAAAGATGTCGGCCGGCCGAGACGTGCGCGGCATCAAGCGCGGCCACCAATTCGACAAGGTTGAGATGTACATCTTCTGTCGGCCGGAGGAATCCGACGGCGAGCTCGAGCAGATGATCTCACACGCCGAGGCGACCTGTGCGGAGCTGGGCCTTGCCTACCGAGTAAAGGCTCTCTGCGCCGGTGATCTGGGCTTCGCCGCCCGCAAGACCTATGACGTGGAGGCCTGGGCTCCGGGTTGCGGCGAGTGGCTGGAAGTCTCTTCGGTTTCGAACTGCAGCGACTTCCAGGCTCGCCGCGCCAACGCCCGCTTCCGCCGCGGCCCGGGCTCCCACGCCGAAGTGATGCACACGCTCAACGGCTCGGGGCTGGCGCTCCCGCGGACGCTGATCGCCGTTCTCGAGAACTACCAGCAAGCCGATGGCACCGTCGTCATTCCCGAGGTGTTGCGGCCCTGGATGGGCGGCCTGGACGTGATCGGGCCCGAGGCGCCGCGGTGAGGCCATGATCGATGCCGTCAGCGAGACCCTGGTGACGATGCTCGCCGGGCTGGTGATGCTCATCGGCCTGGTGGGCATCGTCGTTCCTATCCTGCCCGGTCTCATTCTCATCTGGCTGGCCGCGCTGGGGTATGGGCTGCTCGTGGGCTGGGGCGCCAGCGGGCCGTGGCTGTTTGCCTTCATCACGATCCTGGGCGCCGCCGGGGCAGGGGCGGAAATCTGGCTGACGGGCGCGGGCGCCCGGGCCGCCGGGGCTTCGCTGTGGAGCGTCGCCGCCGGCCTCACGCTCGCGGTCCTGGGGCTGATTTTCTTTAACCTGGTGGGGGCGGCGATCGGCCTGGTGGCCGGCACCCTGCTCGCCGAGTATTACCGGCTCCGGGACTGGCGCAAAGCCCTGACCAGTGCCGGGGGCACGGCCGCCGGCTGCGGGGCCTCCTTCGGTGTGAAGTTGCTGCTCGGTCTGGGAATGATCGGCGCCTGGGTGGCGTGGGTGATGCTTCGGTGAGGCGGTTAGTCGGTTGGTCGGTTACGAGGGGATCAGCGACAGACGCAGGGATGCCCGACCACCGACGACTAGTACCCGCCAGGAAGAGAGAACATCTCCGCAGAGAGCGCAGAGCACGCAGAGATTCCACAACAGCAATCTGCGATCTCGGCGGTCTGCGCGCTGAAGCCGCTGGCACCGACGGCGCAAGGTGGCATGGGAGCTGATCCCCGCCACCAATACTGAAGCTCGACCGCGGAGTGCGCGGAGCACGCAGAGATTCCAAACCAGGACTCTGCGATCACCGCCTCTCTGCGGTAAGCGGGCATGCACCTAAGGCGATGGCGCCTCTCGCTGCCGCGCCACGGCCGTGATCCCCTCGCCGATCTCCACCCGAAGCCTCTCGGCGATGTGACGGTGGCCGCCGGAGTTCAGGTGCAGCCCGTCCCACATCAAATACCCGTCGTCCCATCCTGGAAACAAATCGACGTAGGGAAAGCCAAGCAAAGCGGACGACCTGCGCATCGCACGATTGAGGCGCTCACAGACCATCCGCCCGGGCAGCCCGGCCTGTGTGCTGGGGGGCGGACCCATCACGAAGAACGGCACGCCCGCGTCCCGGATGACGTGCAGAGCCGCCAATGTGTCCTCAAGGGTCTCCTGGATCGCCTCCGAAGCAACGCCGAGGATCAGCCCGGCGGCCACATTGATCTGGTTGGCCAGGGAGCCGCGGCTGTAGGAGTCCTCGGCCAGGTCGTCACTTCCCGCCCCCGCCGCAGGAGGCAGAGGGTAGTCTAGCTTTAGCCGCCCCAGAGCGGGAAACCGACGGGCCATGACGAAGCGCGAATTCAGCCGCAGCCTGGCCTTCCCCCCGCTCACCTCTTTTGCGATCCAACGGGCATTCGGCACTGCCGGGAGAGAGCGCACGTGAAGCACCAGGAGATCGATCCCGTCCTTCACAAGCTGTGCAACCCGCTCGGGCGCACGGGCCTCAAAATGCCGTGAGATCACAAGGCGCACCTCGACCCCGTACTGCTCTGCGAGGCGCCTCGACAGGATCCGATAGAACAGTTGGTTGAGGGGGATGTCCCTCTGGTGAGAGAGGCAACCGCCGCAGAAGCCCATCCTAAGGGTCGTCATCGGGATGGGCCTCCAGATACGCGCGTGCGGCGACAATCTCATGCGGGGAAATGAATCTTCCCAGCCGAGGCTCAATCACAAAGCCGTGTTCGCGCCCTTTCCTTTGTCCGTAGGCAGAGACGACCCATCGCGCGTGGGCGCGAGCCTCAGCCACGCTGGGAACCGGCCGCCGCAGCACGAGCTCCGGCACCGTCTTGGAGGGTGCCTCAAGCGCAGCCAGGATCTGCGCCTCCGCCAGAGTGGACACCACGTACGGGCGACGGCAGAGCATTCCCAGCCTGGCAACCAGCTGGCGGAAGAGCTCCCCATCGGCGATCGCATCGACCGGGGTGTGGACATACTCATACCCCTCACTCTCCACCTGCGCGATCAGTCCCTGCAGGAAATCCCAGAACCCCTGGGTGTCTTGCTCCCAGAAGGGCCAACGGCCCGTGTCGAGGCAGTGATCGAAGGCGCCGTACATAACCCGCCGGACCTGGCCGTCGCCGAATCGCTTCCTCAGCCCGGCGAGGAGCGCGCCGAGATTGTCCACGCCGCGCCCGGTCTCGACCAGTGGGATCACCTCCTGGCACGAAGCGCCCACCCGGGCGCACTGCCCGAGGAACTCCTCCACCGTCTCCGCCTCCTCCACTTTCGGCAACACGACGCTTCGGAGCGGACCCCAAGCGGCGAGCTCTCCGAGAAGCAAGAGGTCCTTCTGTATCTCCGGCGTCTTCAGACCATTGACGCGCACGGTCAGCGGAGTCATCCCGCCGGCGGCACGGTCGGCGGCCAGGTCCAACAGCAAGCGCCGTGCGGCAGATTTCCTTTCCGCGGTTCGCAACGGATCGTCGGGGTCCCAGTAGGTGTCCTCCAGATCGAAGACGACCTGGACGCCTCGGGATTCGATCCGGCGGGTGAAGCGGCGGAAGGCTGGGCCCGGAAGAATCGTGGAAAAGTGAAGAAGGGAGTAGGGTGGCTGCAT
>DATEAV010000065.1:0-6179 GCA_035288185.1 Anaerolineales bacterium
CGGAGCCGACGCGCCAACCCCATCCCGACAAGCGCGCTCATCGCGCCTGCCAATCCTGCCGACCAGAGCGACGATCGCAAATCGCCCCAGGCGGACGCCAGGCTCAGCCCGATTCCGCCAAGCCCGCCGGATTGCGCCAACAGGACGCCCAGCGGAGCGAGGGCCTGGAGGCTGAGCAACCCGAGGGCCAACCATTGAAGCGTGATCAACCCGACCGGCCAGTGCGGCGGGGACGACCAGCGCCTTCCGCCACTCGGCATTCGGGTGGTCAACGCCCGGATCGGGCGAAGCAGGCTCGCCGCCGCCGCGCCTGCAATCAGCAGCAATGGGATCGTCATCAAGAGCGCTCGCTCCGGGCTGTTCGTTGCGCTGTAGTCGGCGAACACCTCCAGAGGATAGACATTGATCTGGAACAAGGAGGGCACGCTGTAGTCCAGCAGGCTGAGCAGGAAGACGATTCCGGCGCCCGTCGCCAGGGCGGGCGCGCTCATCGGAAGCGCGATTCGTGCCAGGACGGCGGCGTCGTGACGCGCGGTGCGTCCCGAATCGATCAAGTCCGGATCTAGATTGCGCAGCCCCAGCCAGGCGAAACCCAGGCCCAGGGGAGCGAAAGCCGCGCCCTGCACCCACAGCACTCCAGTCCATCCATAGGGGGCGGGCGCTCCGAGCCCCAGGAGGGCCAGGAGAGGCTCAAGGCCCCGAACGAGGCCAAACCAGGCCAGGGCATAGAGATACGGGGGGAGTGCCGCGAGCGGCAGCACAAGGAAAAGCAGGGCGTTGGCCCGGGAGCGCGCCATGGCCCAAATGGCAGTAGCCGCCAGCCATCCTTCCACGGTCACCAGGGCCGCCACCGCGGCCGAGAGGGCCAGGCTGTTGGCCAGCAACTCCAGCCGGCGGCCGGTCGGCAGAACGAGGGCCAGCTCGTCGGCTTGTCCGCCGAGGAGGCTTCTCACGGTAAGCCCCGTCAGCGCCAGGAGCGGCCCCATCACGACCAGCAAGTAGATTCCGAGCGCCAGCGCCTGCCCGAGCGGCCCGCCGGGGAGTGAGGCGTCTGGCATGGCTGTGGGAGGCCGCAAGCGTTTCATCGGGTGGCTAGCGAAGGAAGACAGCTCGGAGATGTTCCTGGCTCACCGCAAAGTAATCGTAGAGGTCGTGGTAGTCCACCTCCATCGCCGCCACCTCACCGGAGATGCAAGTCTCCGGCGGCGATGTGTCGGGGTGAAGCGGGACATGGCTATACCCGGCCCGGACCAGGGCTTCTTCGGTTTCGGGGCGCAGCAAGTAGTCGATCAGCGCTCTCCCCTGCTCCGGGTTTGGGCTGTCGGCGATCAAGGCGACGGTGCTGGGAATCACCAGCGTCCCTGGCCCGTCTTGATCCGGCAAGATCACGGCCACAGGCTCCCCCCGCCTCAGCGCCCCGCATGCATCATCGGTGTCGGTGAGGCCGAAGGCCAGTTCGCCGCTCGCCACGAGATCGCGCACAACAGAATTCCCGTCGACGACGCGTACGCCGCGCCCCGCCAGCTCCTCGAAGAATCCCAGGGCAGCCTCCGGGCCCTGGAGGGCATACAGGGCGGCGGCGTGAGTCGCCATCGTGCCGAAGAACGGATAAGCGATTGCGATGGATTCGCCGGGCCGGCTCGGGTCGAGGAAGTCCGCGAGACCGCGGGGGAAATCCGAGGCCGGGACGAGATCGGTGTTGACGATGATCGCTCGAGCCCGGGCGGCGAAACCCGTCCAATAGCCCTCGGGGTCCTGGTATTGATCAAGCAGGTCCACCGCCTGAGGCGACTCATAAACGGCGAGGACGCCTCTCTCCTCCAGCAGGATCATTTGAACGACCTCAGAACTCCAGAAAACATCGGCCCGCGGCGAGCTAGTTTCTGCCAGGAGCCGGTTCACCAGGCCGGTGGTCTTGGATGCCTCGACGTCATAGACGGGCCGGACCCGGATCCCCGTTTCGCGTTCGAATTCGGCCAGGATCGGCTCAGCATACGGCTGATCGACTGAGGTGTAGACCACAACCTCAGGTCCCGGGGAAGAGCAGCCTGCCGCCAGGAGCAGCAACGACAGAGCTATCGTCAACCAGATCGTGCTTCGCTTCAAGGCGCCTCCACAAGGCAGGGAATTATCGTCGCTTTGACTGCCCGCGCCAGCGAGGCCGGGCAAGAGGGTTTTTCGAGCCGGGTGGTAGTCTCCAACCGGCCGGCATACAATTAGCCGGAGGTCTGCGCGAACGGTGGTGAGGGACCCCTCATCCTGGATCGATGGCGACCGCTGAGAGGAGCAACTTGAGCGTGCATGATCTAGCCAAGGCCGCCCGGATCGGGGAACCTTCCCACGTCTGGCGCGCCGGACAGGAGAGGCGGCTTCGCCTGATCTTGCAGGCCGTTGGCGCGAGAGCCGAGGGTTCTGTCCTCGATGACGGCTGCGGCCTCGGCATCTACCTCGAGCGCCTCGCTACGCGCGCTTCCAAGGCCATGGGCGTGGAGTTCGACTTCGAGCGCGCGGTCGAGGCCGGGCAGCGTTTGAGCCTCGCCGGTCCGGGGCGAGGGGCGGTGACGCAGGCGCGCGCCGAACGGCTGCCGTATGCCTCGGCCGCCTTCGACCTGGTCCTCTCCCATGAGGTCCTCGAACACGTGCCCGACGACCGGCGGGCTGTGGAGGAGATCCTGCGCGTACTCCGGCCGGGGGGCCGCCTCGTCCTCTTCACCCCCAACCGCGGCTACCCTTTCGAGACCCACGGCATCTTCTGGCGGGGCCGCTACCGGTTTGGCAACATCCCTCTGGTGAACTACCTCCCCGGCCCTCTTCGTCAGCGCCTGGCGCCCCATGTCCGCGCCTACACCCCTCGCCAACTCGACGAGCTGTTCGGCGGGCTGCCCGCCCGCGTCGTCTCGCGAACGGTCCTCTTCGGCGCCTACGACAACATCATTGCCAGGTGGCCGCGCCTGGGGCGGATCCTGCGGGGCCTCTTGCAGTTCCTCGAGCGCACGCCGCTGCGTGCCTTCGGCCTGTCCCACTTCTGGGTGGTGGAGCGGATCGATGCGCCCGGGGCGCCTATCGCCACAGGCGGTCTGCCGCCCGGGCGGGCGGATCCGCCCAAGATGGAGGACCAATGAATGAGCACCACCTCAGCCGCCGCGCCTTCTTGCTTGCCTCCGGTGCTTCGCTGGGCGGGCTCGTTGCTGCTTGTTCCGGGGGAGAAAGAACCCCCGATGAGACTGCAGGGACCGACGCTCAGGCCGGCGCCCAGACGTCGACATCTCCGGCTCCGGCGTCAATCTCCCCTCCGACCGCCCCGGAGCCCGTCTTACGCCTGGCCCATCTCACCGACATGCACGTCGACCCCACAGAGGCAGCGACAGCTGGATTCGCCCGGGCCCTGCGCCACGTCCAGGCCCTCGAGCCTCATGTCGACGCGATTCTCAACACCGGTGACTGCATCATGGAATCCTTGTCCGCGGATCGAAGCGGCACCCAGGCGCAGTGGGACGCCTTCAACCGAGTCCTTGAGGCGGAGAATTCTCTGCCCATCTACCACTGCATCGGCAACCACGACGTCTGGGGATGGGGGCTTGGCGACGCCGGGCTGGAAAGCGATCCTCTCTTCGGCAAGGCATTCGCCCTCCAGGAGCTGGGGCTTTCCAGCCCTTACTACACCTTCGACCTCGGCACATGGCGGTTCATCGTTCTCGACAGCACCCATCCTTCAATCCTCAACCGCAGCGCCCCCCATGCCAACATCCCCTATACCGGACGTCTGGACGACGAGCAGTTCCTCTGGCTTCAGCAGCAACTGGCCGCGACTCCGCCCGGGCAATCGGTCTGCATCGTGTCGCACATTCCCATTCTTTCCGCGTGCGAGCTCCTCGACGGGCCGAATGAGGAGAGCGGGAACTGGCTTGTCCCGGGGGCTTGGATTCACATTGATGCCCGGCGGCTGTGGGAGCTTTTCCGAGGGCGTCCAAACGTCCGGGCATGTCTGAGCGGGCACACGCATCAGCATGAGCTGATCGACTATCACTCCGTCACCTATCTGTCCAATGGAGCTGTCTCCGGCTCGTGGTGGCAGGGGGATTACCTGGGATTCCCGCCGGCCTACGTTGTCGTCTCGTTCTACGCCGATGGTTCGCTGGAGAGCACGATCGTTGTGTACGATGAGGCATGAGATCCCCCGCCGGAGGCCCCTCCGCATCAAGGGGTACGACTACACGTCGCCGGGGGCGTATTTCGTCACGATCTGCGCACGCCAGAGGCGGTGCGTCTTTGGAGACGTCCTGGCTGATGCCATTGTTCTAAGCCGACTAGGCCAGATCGTGCACGATACGTGGAGGGAGGTTCCCCTCCACTTCCCAAACGTTGAACTCGACGAGTTTGTTGTCATGCCTAACCACCTGCATGGATTGCTGCTGATAAAGAGGCATCCCGTAGTAGGGGCGCAGCACCCAGCACCTGCGGTCTGGGCAGGTGTGCTGCGCCCCTACACCCACGATGCGACACGGGCTCGAGGGTGATACCGGGTTCCCTTGGCACGATTGTGAGGTCTTTCAAATCGGCCTCAACGAGAAGGGCCAGTTCTCTTCCGGGAACCTCAGGCGTGCCCCTCTGGCAACGCAACTACTACGAACACGTCGTCCGCGACGACCAGGACCTGCGTAGGCTTCACGAATACATCACAAACAACCCCCTCCGCTGGGCGCTGGATGAGGAAAACCCGTCGCGGATGAGGGCGCGCCCAGGCGGTTAGGGCACTCACGTCGACATACGACGTCCTCGGCCTCGGTGTGTCGACCCTCGATATCCTCGCCCTGGTGGATCACTTCCCGGCGGGCGAGGAGGTCCAACGCGCCGATGATCTGACGCTGCAAGGCGGTGGGCCGGTGGCTACGGCGATTGTCGCCCTGGCGCGCCTGGGCGCCCGGACCGCCATGTTCGACGCGATCGGCGGCGATTGGCGCGGCCGCATGATCTGCGACGGGTTTTCCCGAGAAGGGGTCGACCCGACCCATCTCCTTGTCCATGAGGGCTGCTCCTCGGCCACTGCCTGTATCCTTGTTGAGCGAGGAACGGGCGCGCGGACGATCATCTACCTCCCCGGAACCACGCCCGAGATCCATCCCCAGGCGCTGGCGCCGGGGCTGATCGAATCTGCTCGCATACTTCACCTCAACGGCCGCCATTGGGATGCCTGCCTGGCAGCCTCCCGGCGGGCGCGTGAGGCAGGGGTTCGCGTCTCGTTCGACGGCGGCGCCGGCCGCTTCCGCCCGGAGATCCGGCAACTCATGCCCCTCGTCGACATCGCGATCGTCGCACGCGATTTCGCCGCCAAGTACACCGGAGAGGAGGCTCCTACCCGGGCGGCACAATCTCTGCTGCGCGAAGGCCCGGGCCTGGTCGTTGTGACCGACGGGGTCCGCGGGAGCTGGGTCGCTCCGGCCGAAGTGCCGATCTTCCACCAACCCGCCTTCCAGGCCCACCCCCTCGTCGACACCACGGGCTGCGGCGACGCCTATCACGGCGCGTTTCTATTCGCCTTGCTTGGGGGCCGGCCGCTGGAAGATGCGGCGGCGCTGGCCAGCGCCGCCGCCGCCCTCAATGCCCAGCACCTCGGGGCTCGACAGGGCTTGCCCACTCTTGAGGAGGCGGAGACGTTCCTCGCCTCCTCGCCGCCGCAACACCCCGCGCCCTGAGGCCTCCGCCCAGAGGGCGCTCGCGACAGGGCAATCCTCGAGTATCTCTCGGCCTCTCCGCGCTCCGGCCGCCGTCTCCGGCGGCCGGAAGACGCCACGCGGCCGATAGGGCAAATCGGAATGATCAGTCCTATACTGGTGTCCCGCGCGCCCGCTGGACACCGTCGCGGCCCATCGCATACGTGCTCACCCCCGGGGGAGCGAGCGGTTCCTCCGATTCGGAACGAACAGGCACCTCGAGAGGAGAATCCCCATGTCTGCTGGGCAGGCGCTTCTGGGAGCCGTCCTGCGCGCCGGGCTCACCTGGATGGGCCGCGGCCGGCTCCCCCGGACCAACGGCACGATCCGACTCCCCGGCCCCAGGTCCACCGTCGAAATCCTCCGGGATCGCTGGGGCGTGCCACACATCTACGCCGACGATCTCCACGATCTGTTCTTCGCCCAGGGCTTCGTCCACGCGCAGGATCGCCTGTGGCAGATGGAGCT
>DATEAV010000066.1:0-2121 GCA_035288185.1 Anaerolineales bacterium
CGGCTGGCCGACGGTCCCCAGGATCGTCGTGGTCATCCCGCCCAGGCGCGTGACGTTGAAGGGGACTCCACGATCCACCCGGGCCTGGCCGCCGGCCATGTTTTCCCCCGCCGTCCGCCCCTGGGACAGCGCCACCCACCAGAGCGAATCGAGGGTCGAGGAGCCCGTGGCCGGGTCGAGCACTTCGGCTGCGTCGCCGGCGGCGAAGATATCCGGGTCGCTCGTCCGCATCATCTCGTCGACGACGATGCCGCGGCCGGTGGCCAGGCCGGCGCTGCGGGCGAGCTCGAGACGGGGACGGATCCCCACGGCGACGGCCAGGATCTGGCAGTCGATGCGCAGCCCCCGGTCGGTCTCGACGCCACACACCCGGCCGCGCCGCCCCAACACCCTGGAGAGCTCCGTATGACGGTGAATTCGGATGCCCTCCTCTTCGAGGCGATCCTCCACCAGCCTGGACTCATCGGAGTCCAGGACGCCGCTCCAATACCGATCGCGGCGGAGGAAGTAGTGGGTCTCCACCCCCTGTGCGGTGAGGCCCTCGGCGAGCTCCAGAGCCGTGATCCCACCGCCCACGACGACGGCGCGGCGGGCGTGGCGTGCCAGGCGAAGGATCTGCCTCGCATCGTTGAGGCTGTCGAGGGTGACGACGCCTTGCAGCTCGATCCCGGGGGCCTTGGGCCGGACGGCGAGTGCGCCGGGCGCGAGGAGCAGGCAGTCGTAGGCGATCTGGCCGCCGGATGCAATGGCCACGGTGTGACGCGAGGGGGAGATCTCCGTCGCCCGTCCGTGCATTCGGTGGATCCCCAGCGCGCGAACCTCGCGCTCGCTTCGACAGAAGAGCTGCTTTTCGGGAATGGTTCCCGTGAGATAGTAGGCCAACCCGGGGCGGGAATAGAAGCCGTGGGCCTCTTCACTGAGAATCGCGATTACCCCCGATCGGTCGCGGCGGCGGATGGTTTCCGCGCACGAGAGGCCGGCCGCGCCGTTGCCGATGATTAGATACCTCGTCGCCATAGGTGCTAGACCCTGGCCTGGGGGCGGAGGCCCGGAGCCGCCTCGAAGCGGAGCACGCCGCGCGGGCAGCGTGCGATGCACTCACCGCAGGTGAGGCAATGGCTGTCGAGCACCGGGCTGCCCGTCATGGCATGGCGGCGAACGTCGATGGCGATGGGGCAGTTGTAGGTACAAATCCCGCACTGGACGCAGCGGATGGGCTCCGGCACGACCTGTGCGACGGCGAGAGCTTCTCGTCGTTTGGTCTCGCGTTGGAAGAGGTCCCTAAGCATGGAACGGCCGCCTCCCGCAACTCAGGCCGCGCGGCGGGCCGCATTGTACGCCGTGTGGCGCAATTCGGCTCGCGGTGCTCCGGCAGACAATCGTGAGTATCTGGATCGTAGCGGAACATTTCGTCGGGAGGCATGAACGCACGGCTCGGAGGTGATGCGACCGGCCACAGGGGGGGAGGACCAAAGGACTACTGCCCCGCCGCTCGCGCCCTGCGGCTGCCGCTCGCTTCCGGCCTCTTCGACTAGTTTCGGGGGCCTCGATCGGCGCCTCGTCCCTGGTGGGTGGGGACCAGATGGCGGAAGCCGTAGTGGGCCCGCATCGCCTCTTCGAGGTGAAAGAAGTTGCGGCTGCCGGCGAAGGCCTCGTCGCCGGGCATCATCCCTGCCCATTGGCGATCGCTCATGGCGTTGGTGCCGCTGTCGGTGAGGAGATCGATGAACACCTGGTCGGAGCGTGGCAGGAAGGTGTTGAAGCCCGCCTCGATGAGTGCTTTCTCGCGTTCGGCGCGATCGACCACGCGGATCGGCTGGACGACCTTGATCTTGTAGGGCTCGGCCCAGGAACGGCGGCCGCGCGGCTGTTCGAGGGTCTCCAGCTTCGGATCGGCCATGCTCACTCCTGAAGCTCCCGGCGAGCTTCCGGCTCGCGGGGAGATTGCTTCTCGTAGTGATCCTGATAGCGGCAGGTTTCCTTGAGGCTGCAATAGTCGCACGTCCGGCCGATCGTGCGCACGTGGGGGCCGATCCCCAGCACGAAGCTGACCGACTTGCGGGGAGTCATCATCCAGGCGGATGTCAAGCGGACGCCCGCCTGGGCGGGGTCCACGAGGGC
>DATEAV010000067.1:0-17749 GCA_035288185.1 Anaerolineales bacterium
CACGCTGCAGCAATTCGTCCAGCGGGAGAACTTCCGCCTGCGATGGGAGCGAGGCGAGCCGGTCTACCTGCATGAGACGTTTTATGCCCTGATGCAGGGCTACGACGCGGTGGCGCTGAAAGCCGACGTCCAGGTGGGAGGCAGCGACCAGCTCTTCAACATCATCACCGCCGGGCGGAAGGTGCAGGAGGCCTTCGGGCTCCGGCCTCAGGTCGGGATTCTCATGGGGATCCTCCCCGGCACCGACGGCGTCGTCCGGATGTCGAAATCGCTGGGCAATCACATCCCGCTATTCACGACGCCCGACGATATGTATGGCAAGATCATGAGCCTGCCTGACTCGGCGATGCCCGTCTACTTCCAGCTCCTCCTCGGCTACACTCGGGAGCAGCTCGAGGGACTCGATGCGGATCTCGGCTCCGGCCGGCCCCACCCGCGGGACCTGAAGATGAGGCTGGCGCGTGAGGTCGTGACGCTCTTCCAAGGAGGCGACGCCGCCCGGCAGGCCGAGGCGGCGTTCCGGCGCGTCTTCCAAGAGCGCCAGACTCCGGAGGAGATGGCCAGCTATCCGCTCCAGCCCGGCGCAGTGCTTGTCGATGTCATCGTCGGCTCGGGGATGGCGGAGAGCAAGAGCCAGGCCAAGCGCCTGGTCACGCAGGGGGGCGTGCGAATGGATGGTGAGCCGATGGCGGATCCGCTGCAGGCTCTGTCGCTTGAGCGCCCGGCCGTCCTGCAGGTGGGCAAGCGAGGCTTTGTGCGCCTCGTTCCCCGAGAAAGGCTGTGAATGAATCGGAGGCGACGTGCGCAGGGATCCCTGGCATCCAGTTGCGATGGTGCAATGCCCCGAAAGTCTTACACCTTTCCGTCTCACCCCGTGCGGGCCGCGGGACCCCCGTCCGGGCCGGCGTCCCCCCGCACCTGCGGTTCGGGGCAGGTGTGCGGGCGCCAGCCCGCGGGGCGAACGGCCGGGGCTTCGCGGCCCGAACGGGGTGGGGGCCATCGAACGCACGCAGCCTCGGAGAAAGGACCCGCTGGATCGATCCGGGAATAGGTTACAGGCTCTTTGAGGGAGCCATCAGCCTTTGATGACGACGACGGGCTTGAGCCTGGCCACCTTCTGAGCGATCCCGGCCTGGGTGACGATCTCGACAACCGCGTCGACCTCTTTGTAGGCCTGGGGCGCTTCCTCGGCCAGACCGGGCAGCGAGCCGGCCTGGATGTGGATGCCGCGGGCTTCGAGATCCCTGCGCAACTGGTCTCCGCGCACGGCGCGCTTGGCGGCGTGGCGGCTCATCACGCGCCCGGCGCCGTGGCACGTGGAGCCAAACGACTGGGCCATGCTTCCTTCGGTTCCCAGGAGAACCCAGGAGGCCGTCCCCATGCTCCCCGGCACGAGCACCGGCTGGCCCAACGGGCGAAGATCCGGCGGGAGCCCCTCGAACCCCGGGCCGAAGGCGCGCGTGGCGCCCTTCCGATGCACACACACTCTGATCTTCTGGCCGTCCACCGTATGGTCCTCGATCTTGCCCATGTTGTGGGCGATGTCGTAGACCTGGCGCAGTGGCCAGCCTTTGAGCTTTCCTGCAAAGACCTGCTCGAACGAGCGCCGGGCGTGGTGGGCCAGGATCTGCCGGTTGGCAAAGGCGTAGTTGGCGGCGCAGGCCATGGCGGCGAGATAGCGTTTGCCTTCGGGCGAGTTGAGCGGCGCGCAGACGAGCTCCCGATCGGGCAGGCGAATCGCGTAGCGTTGCACCGCGCCCTGAAACTCGCGCACGTAGTCAGAGCAGACCTGGTGGCCGAAGCCGCGCGACCCGCAGTGGATCTGGAGGGCCAGGCCGCCCTCGGTGAGGCCGAGGACGGACGCAGCCTCGGGGTGATAGATCTTCTCGACGAGGTCGACCTCGATGAAATGGTTGCCCGCGCCCAGGGTGCCGAGTTGGGGGCGGCCGCGCTCTTTGGCGCGGCTGCTTACGGTCGCGGGTTCGGCGCCTTGGATGCGGCCGCCTTCCTCCGTCCTGGGCAGGTCCTCGGCTTGCGCATAGCCATTCTTGAGAGCCCACTCCGAGCCCAGCCGGCACACTTGGTCGAGCTCTTTCAGGGTGAGAGGCACGCTCCCTTTGACCCCCACGCCGCTCGGGCAATTGGCGTAGAGGGCCTGGGCGAGATCGCGCAGGTGGGGCTCGGCCTCCTCGGCGCGGAGTGATGAGGCCATCAGCCGCACCCCGCAGTTGATGTCGTAGCCGATGCCGCCGGGCGAGATCACGCCGTCTGGGAGGCGCGTCGCCGCCACACCGCCGATCGGGAACCCATAGCCTTGATGGACGTCCGGCATGACGAGCACCTGGCCGACGAGCCCGGGCAGGGTGGAGGCATTCACCGCCTGCTCGATCGAGCGGTCGTCGAGGGCGGCCTCCAACAGCTTCTCGTCGGCGTAGACGCGCACGGGCACGCGCATATCGTCGCGGAACGATACAGGGATCTCCCACAACACCGGGCTGATCCGCCGTAAGTCTTGCTTCCTCACCATCCCAGGAACTCCTGCACCCTCAGACATCGAAGACAACGGTAGCCGTGAGCCCTTCGCGGGTCTTCTCGACGGCGAGATTGTGGTAGGTCACGGCTTTGATGGGGTGCCCCACGCGGAGGAGCGGCCACTCCTCGATCTCGGCGGCCAGGCGTTGGTCGGGCCCAACGTGGATCCGCATTCCGCCAAAGGTCACCCGCTGGGTCTCCATCCGGTAGAGCAGTTCGTCGAGCCAGGCGACAAGGAGCGATTCGGCGTCGGCGCCCTGGATCTCGAGCCTCCAGGTCGTCGCTTCTCCCTCTCCGGGCTTGGCTCCGATGAGGCTGAGCATGCCGCGAGCCGCGTTCTCCAGCAGCTCTTCGAGGCTGGCGCCCTGGGCGCGTAGGGCCCAATCTGCGGTATGCTCGACCTCTTCAAAGCCCGATGCCGCCACGGTGCGAAGTATAACCCCTGGGGGCCCCTTGTCCTTCTTGACCCGTACCGTATAATTCGGGTGTGCTGGAGCAGCTGGAGCACCTCAACCGCGAGGTTCGCCTTTTTCTGGAGGGCGTTTTCGGCCGCCGGAGTGACGTCTCGTTCTCGGCCCCGGCTATCGCCACGCATCTCACGCAGGAAGTGGGAAACGCCACGAAAAGGACCGAGCAAGGCGAGATATACGCCCCAGATCAGTATACGCTCAGCATGCATCCCTCGGACATCGAGCTTCTGCTCGAGTTCGCGCCGCAGTTCCAAACTGAGCTGGCCAATCGAATCCGCGATACCCTGGCCTGGCTGGGATTCAAGCTGGTGCGGGAGCCGCACATCACTCTGGCGACCGATCCCACGGTGAGCCGGTGGGAGGTGCGGGTCTTTGCCTGGCGGAGCAGCAATCCCCCCGAGGCGGAGCCCGCGCCGGCCGCAGGCGAGGCCGAGCCCGATAAGCCGCCGCCCGGCGCTTTCCTCATCGTGGAAGGAAAGCGCCATTTCCCCCTGGACCGGCCGATCATCCGGATCGGGCGCCGTCAGGACAACGATCTCATTCTTTCCGATCCGCACGTCTCGCGGGTCCACGGCGAGATCCGGCTATTGGCGGGGCGCTACGTGCTGGTGGATATGGGCTCCACGGCCGGCACCTACGTCAACGGCCGCCAGGTGAAGCAACACATCCTGGATCCCGGGGACGTGATCTCGATCGCCGTCGTCCAGCTCATCTACGGGGAAGACGTGGGCGGGCCGCCGCGGGTGACGCCGCCGTATTCGCCGCCCAAGACGCGGGGGCCGGAGATCGATCGAATCACGCCGCACTACCTGCGTACTCTCGCGAGCGAGACCAAAGGCAAAGGGAAGAAGGCGGGGGAAGAGACGTAGCGCCAGATTTCCGGGCAGGAAGAGGCGGGGGAAGCGACGCGGTTTCCACGACCGCCGGGCTGTCGCCCCGCTCCTTTTTCGCGAGGGCGCTCCCGGCTGCAAAGGCCGGCCCGCACAAGACCGTCGACGATGAGCAGAGAACTTTCCCGCCTGGAGAAGCAGCTGGAGAAGCTGGTGGAAGGCTCGCTGGGCCGCCTGTTTGGCGCGGGCCTCTCGGCTTCGGAGGTGGGCGCACGCCTGGCGAGGGCGATGGACGATGGGGTTCTGCGTGACGAGAAGGGGCGCGCCCATGCGCCGGATCAATACGCGCTCACCCTCAATCCCGCCGAAGTCGAACAGCTTGGCGGCAAGTTCTCCGAGTTCGTCCCCGAGTTGAGCAAGGGCTTGCTGGAGGCGGCGCGCAACGCCGGCTATCTGCTGGGCACGGAACCAGGCGTGGCGATCGCCTCCGACCCCACGCTGCCGCGGCGGGAAGTGCGAGTCGTGGCGTGGCACAGCGGTACGCCCCTCGAGCTCACCAAAGGCATGCCGGTGTCGGAGGGCCAGGGCGAGGCCGGGCCCAAGAGTGGGTCCTTCTTGATCATCGATGGCGACCGCCACTTCCCCCTGGATCGCCCGGTGATCAACATCGGGAGGCGCCTGGACAATCAGATCATCCTTGAAGACCTGCATGTCTCCAGGACCCACGCGCAGCTGCGCTGGCGGGACGGTCGATTCGTCCTCTTCGACCTGGGCTCCGCCTCCGGGACGAAAGTGAACGGTCGGCCGGTGAGGCAGCATCTCCTTCTCCCAGGGGACGTAATCACCATCGGCCCGATCCGTATGGTCTATGGGGAAGACCCGGGAGGCCCGCCGGACTCGACGCCCGTCTACCGCGCCCCCTTCCCGCCGCGCCCGGCGGGTCACCAGCGGACGATTATCGGCATCGGCAGCGACGAGAAGACCGAGAAACCGGAATGAGCCCCGCGATTCTTCTCCTGGGGCTTCGCCTCCTGGCTGCCCTGGCGCTCTACGCGTTCCTGGGCGTGGTCCTGGTTTCGATTTGGCGCGAGATCCGCGTCGGCGCCCGCGCCGGTGAGACGCTGCCGGCGGCGCGTTTGATCGTCCTCGACGGCCCGAGCCCCGGGCAGTCATTTGCCCTTGGGGAAGAGAACGTCTTGGGCAGGGCAGCGGAGAACGCCGTCCGCGTCGTCGACGATATGGTCTCGGCCTATCACGCCCGCATGTGGTATCAGTCCGGTCAGTGGTGGCTGGAGGACCTGGGGTCCCGCAACGGGACGCGGGTGAACGAAGTCAGAGTGGATCAACCTCTGGTGCTCGCCTACGGGGACCACGTCACCCTCGGCCGAGTCTGCCTCGAGCTCGGGCGGGATAGTCCGCCGGCCAGCGCCTCGCCTTCCTCCAACGGCTGAGCCGGGCGACCTATGCTAAGATAGCCGGACGTCGTCTCAGGGAGGGGTCATGCGAACGCGGCCGGTCGTCGGCGTGATCGGTGGATCGGGCCTCTACTCCATGGAAGGCCTCGAGGATGTGGAGGAGCGCGTCGTGGGGACGCCCTTCGGCGCGCCGAGCTCGCCGGTGCTCCTGGGCTCCCTGGGCGGGCAGCGTGTCGCCTTCCTGGCGCGGCACGGCGTGGGTCACCATCTCACTCCATCTGAGGTGAACTACCGGGCCAACATCTACGCGCTCAAGATGATCGGCGTCGAGCGCGTGATCGCGGTGAGCGCCTGCGGCTCGCTGCGAGAAGACTACGTTCCCGGGGATATCGTCGTCCCCGACCAACTCTTCGATCACACACACCAGCGGGCGCGCTCCTTCTTTGGAGATGGCATTGTGGGGCACGTCAGCCTGCCGGATCCTTTTTGCCCCGACCTGTCCTCGCATCTGGCCGAGAGCGTCGTCGCTGCCGGAGGCAAGGTCCATCGCGGAGGCGCCTCGATTACGATCGAGGGCCCGCGTTTCTCCACCCGCGTCGAATCCCACACCTATCGGACGTGGGGGATGGCCATCATCGGCATGACCACCTCTCCGGAGGCCTTTCTGGCGCGCGAGGCGGAGCTGTGCTACGCGGTCATGGCCCACGTGACCGACTACGACGTGTGGCATGTGTCCGAGGAACCGGTCACCGTGGAACGGGTGGTCCAGATCCTGAAGGGCAACACGTCCCTGGCACAAAAGGCGCTGGCCGAGCTTTTCCTGCGCCTGCCCGAGACGCGCCCCTGCGCGTGCGCCCATGCCCTGCGCGATGCCATTCTCACACGGCGCGATCGGATCTCCCCGGAGGCTCTGCAGAGGCTCTCGCTCCTTGTCGGCCGCTATCTCGCCTGAGGGGAATGAGGAGATCGAGCGGCGCGAGACGCGGCTCTTCCGTCTCGGCTTCTTCTTCCTGCTCCTGAACGCGCTGGCGCTCACGCTGGCGCCTGCCGCCCGGGCCGAGGATTGGAGCCTTGCTCTAAGCCGCTGGCAGCCTTTGGTGGTGGTTCCCCTCTGGGCTGCCGCCGCCTGGCTCACCAGGCGCGTCCTGCAGCGGACGCGGCGTATCCGGGATCCCTTCCTCATCCCGATCTCCTTCGTGCTCACCGGATGGGGACTGCTCGCCGTCTGGCGCGTCGCTCCGGGGTTTGGCGCGCGCCAGACGGCCTGGTTTGTCGTTGCCCTGGTTGTGTTTCTTGAGCTCCTGCCGCGGCCCGGGATCCTGCGCTGGCTCCGCCGCTACCGCTACCTCCTTCTGACGGCAGGAATCTCATTGGCTGCCCTCACATTGATCTTCGGCACCAACCCGTCCGGCGGCGAGCCGAGGCTGTGGCTGGGATGCTGCGGTTTCTACTTCCAGCCCTCCGAGCCGTTGCGCCTGCTGCTGCTCGCCTATTTCGCCAGCTTCCTCGCCGATCGCATGGCGCTGAGCCCCCGTCAGGCGACGGCGCCGCCCCTGGCCACGCTGGCGCCTCTTGTCGTGCTCTGGGGGCTCTCCGTCGCTCTGCTGGCCGTTCAGCGAGACCTCGGGACGGGAACGCTCTTCCTGGGGATGCTCGCGTTCCTCCTCTACTTCGCCTCGGGTCGGGCTCGCGTCCTCGTCGGCGCCGCGCTCCTCGCCTTCGTCGGGGGCGCCCTCGGATACCTGGCATTCGACATCGTGAGAATTCGAGTGAACGCATGGATCAATCCCTGGGCCGATCCGGCGGGGGCCTCCTATCAGATCGTGCAGTCCATCATCGCCATGGCCTCGGGAGGCCTCTTGGGGCGAGGACCTGGATTAGGGTCTCCGGGCTTCGTCCCGGTTGCCCACACCGACTTCATCTTTGCCGCGATCACGGAGGAGTGGGGGCTGGCGGGCGGACTGGCGATGATCGCCCTCTTTGCCGTTCTGGTGGGGCGGGGCATGAGGGCGGGTGCCCGGAGTCGGGATCGCTTCACATCCCTGCTGGCCACCGGGATCTCCCTGGCGTTCGGCCTTCAGGCAATTCTGATTCTCGGAGGAGTCCTGCGCCTCCTTCCTCTCACCGGGGTCACTCTTCCCTTTGTCTCCTATGGGGGCTCCTCCCTGGTGACGAGCTTCGTTGGAATCGGGTTGCTCGTCCTTCTCTCGTCGGAAGCCTCGTCGTCTTCCACTTTCCGCAAGCCGATCGCCACCGTGCATTCGGCGATCCTCGTGGCCTGGCTTGGGCTGGCCCTTGCGCTGGGGTGGTGGACCCTTGTCCGGGCCCCGGTCCTCACCGCCCGGACCGACAATCCTCGCCGCGGCGTGTCGGAGTTCTACTCGCTCCGAGGCGCGATCTACGATCGGGCCGGCCAGTCCCTGGCTCTCTCGACCGGCGACCGGGGAGAGTACGCGCGCGTCTACCCAGAGGCGTCGGCCTATTCCCTGGTCGGGTTTGATTCATACCGCTACGGCCAGTCGGGCGTGGAAGAGGCGATGGACGCCGCCCTCCGCGGGGAGGCCGGGCAGGATCCGTGGGTGATCTGGTGGCACCATCTTCTCTCGGGCACGCCGCCCCCAGGGATGGACATCCGGCTCAGCCTGGACCTGCAACTCCAGGACGCCGCGTCCCAGGGGATTCAAGGCCGCGCGGGAGCGATCGTCGCTGTCGAAATCGAAACCGGCGAAGTGGTGGCGATGATCTCGTCCCCGAACTTTGACCCCAACCGGATCGACGAGGACTGGACTTCCCTCGTCAATCGTGCGGACGCGCCGCTTCTCAATCGCGCCACCCAAGGGCGCTACCAGCCCGGTAGTGCGATTTCTCCCTTCGTCGCCGCCTGGGCGATTCGCGAAGGACTGGCGGATCTCGTGGACCCCACCGCCTCGCTGCACATTCCCCTCACCTTCAGCGGCCGCAGCCTGAGCTGCACCCGGACCCCGCCCGGTTCGACCCAGCCCACGCTGCAGAATGCGCTAGCCTACGGGTGCCCGCTCCCCTTCGCGGATCTAGGTTCCGCGATCGGGCACGACGCATTCGTCGAGATGCTCACGGCCTTTGGCCTGGATCGCAACCCCGATCTTGGGCTGCATGGGGAGGGGGTCTACCGTCTGCCCGAAGGCGAAGACATCCGGCTGGCGGCCGCAGGTCAGGGCTCGTTGACGGTCAGCCCAGTACAGCTGGCCAGGGCCTTCGCCGCGCTCGCCGGTGACGGTTTCCTGCCTTCCCTGCGGCTCTACATGGCTCAAAGGATCCCGGGAGGCGCATGGCTGGGCCTGCCGGGCGGGCAGCCTCCCACGGCCACCGTCAGCCGGGAGGCGGCCTCGGCTATCATGGAGAGCCTTCCCCTCCTGGAGGGAGGCGCCCGAGGTCTGACGTCGCGGGCCGCAGTGGGTGGGCTCGGGGATTATGTGATCTGGTTCCTCGGCCGCCGCTCCGGGTTGGTCGTGGTGGTTGTGCTGGAGGAAGGCTCGCCGGAGGAGGCGATGCAGGCCGGCCTGCGTGTCTTGATGGTCGAGGAGAGTCTCCCTTGACCCACCTGGCCTGTGCGGCTAGAATAGGCTCACGACGACGCAGGGTAGCCCGCCGACCGGACGCTGCGCTCGAAGCAGCCCGATCGGCGGTTGCATGCCTGGAGTAAGCCGCGATGTTTGAGACACTTACCGATCGCCTTCAAGCCGCGCTACGGGGCCTCGGCCGGGGCGGCCGGCTGAGCGAGGCCGACGTGGATGCGGCCCTGCGGGAGATCCGCCTCGCGCTTCTGGACGCGGACGTACATTACCAGGTTGTCCGGGATCTCTTGGACCGAGTGCGCCAGCGCGCGCTGAGCGACGAGGCGGGGAGAGCTCTCAATCCGGGTCAGCAAGTTGTCCGGATTGTTCACGCCGAGCTCACCGCCGCGCTGGGGTCGCCGGCCCGCCTCCTGCTCTCCGGGCCCAGGCCTTGCGTGGTGATGCTCGTGGGCCTTCAGGGCTCGGGCAAGACGACAACGGCCGCCAAGCTGGCCCGCTGGCTGAGCGAGCGTGGCGAGCGGGTCTGGATGGCCGCAGGCGACCCGTACCCCCGGCTGCGGTGGAGCAACTCCAAGCCCTGGGCGAGGAGATCGGAATTCCGATCTATCATCAGGCCGGCGTCAGCGCAATCGATCTGTGCGCGCAGGCGGTGGAGGCGGCCGCGAGGGGCGGGGCCTCGGTGGTTCTCCTGGATACCGCTGGGCGATCGCAGCTCGACGATGCCATGATGGACGAGCTAATCGCCATCCAGGAACGCCTCCGGCCTGCAGAGATCCTGCTCGTCGCCGACGCGATGACCGGGCAGCAATCGGTCAATATCGCCCGCGGGTTTCAGGACAAGCTGCCGCTCGGGGGGCTGATCCTGACGAAGATGGACGGCGATGCCCGTGGCGGAGCGGCGATCTCGATGAGGGCGGTCACCGGCCTGCCGATCAAGTTTCTCGGCACGGGCGAGGCCCGGGATGCCCTCGAAACCTTTGAGCCGGATCGCCTGGCCTCCCGGATCCTCGGGATGGGGGATGTTCTCACTCTGATCGAGCAGGCCCAATCGGCTTTCGATCGGGGGGAGGCGAAACGTCAGGCGGAAAGGCTGGCAAGTGGCGAGTTCACGTTGGACGATCTCGCCGACCAGCTGCGCCAGGTTCGCAAGCTGGGGCCCGTAGGCAAGATCCTGGAGCTTCTTCCGGCCGGGATCGCCGGCCAGGCGACGGGGATCGACGTCGGCCTGGCGGAGCGGCGTCTCCTACAGACGCAGGCAATCGTGCAATCGATGACGCCGCTGGAGCGGAGGCGGCCGGAGATCCTCAATGCGAGCCGCAAGCGGCGCGTGGCCGCCGGCTCGGGAACGAGCGTGCAAGACGTGAACCAGGTTCTGCGCCAGTTTCGAGAGATGCGCAGGCTGTTCCAACAGGTTGGCAAGCGCGGTCTCGGCGGGCTTCCGCCGGGGCTGCGCCTCGGATAGGCATCCGCAGCCCCCTCCGGGCACCCTCTCCCCGGTGGTGAGGAGGCGGCATGCCGAGTAGAATCAAGGAGAAAAACAAGCGACCATGGTGCGGATACGGCTACGAAGGGTGGGCGCGAAGCGCCAACCCAGCTTTCGTTTGATCGTCGCAGATCGGGAAAGCCCGCGCGACGGGCGGTTTCTCGAGACGATCGGGCACTACAATCCTCGCACGGTGCCGGCGACTGTCGTCATCGATGAGGCGAGGCTCTATCACTGGCTGCAAGACGGGGCCCAGCCATCCGAGTCGGTCGTCAAGATTCTGAAGACGGCCGGCACTTGGGCCCGCTGGGAACGTGTGAAGGGCGGCGAGCCTGTGGAAGGCGTCCTCGCAGAGGCCAAAGCGGGCGGCCCGATGGGCGATACGCGAACGCGCCGCGATGATCTCGAGGCCCGCGGACTATCCCGCCGGGCGCGCGCCAAGGCGGCTAAGGCCTCTGAAGAGGCTCCTCAGGCCGCCGCGGAGTAGCCGCCAGGCCGCACCTTGAGGGATGGGTTGTGAAAGAGCTGATCGAGTTCATCGCCAAGTCCCTGGTAGATGACCCCACCGAGGTGCGGGTAACCGAGCGGCCCGACCGAGGCGGCGTGCGCCTGGAATTGAAAGTGGCAGAAGAAGACATGGGGCGTGTGATTGGAAGGGGTGGAAAGGTGGCCAACGCCATGCGCGCCCTGCTGCGTGTGGCGGCGGCGCGCAAGGGATCACGCGCGACGCTCGACATCTTGTAGACGCGATGCCCTCAGGCAGATCATCCGGCTCTCCGAAAGGCGCCCGACAGCCGCCTGAATATACGGCTGTCGGGCGTGTGCTTCGCCCCCACGGCGTGCGTGGCGCGCTCCTTCTGGAGGCCGCCTCAGATCTCGTGGGCATGATCCTGCCCGCTTCCAAGATCTACTTCGGCCGCCGCAACAGCCCCGCCGTTGTGCGGTCGATCGCACCGCATGGCGAGCACCACCTGCTTTTCGTCGAGGGCGTCGACGACCGGAACGCCGCCGAGAGATTCCGCGGCGCCGAGGCGAGCCTTCGCAGTTCGGACATCCCGGCACTGCCTCCCGGCACATACTACCTGTGGCAGATCGTCGGGCTGGAGGTTTTCACCGAGGACGGCGAGGCGCTGGGCCGGGTGACCGAAATTCTGCAGACCCGCGCCAACGATGTCTATGTCGTGCGGGGTGAGCCAGAAGGGGAAATCCTGATCCCTGCGATCGAACCGGTCATTCGGGAGATCGATCTGGAGGCGATGACGATTCGGGTTCGCCTCCTGCCGGGGCTCCGGGGAGAAGCGGGGGACTAGTCCACTCATGAGCGGGATGCCCCGCAAGTCCGCGGCGCGATCCTGCCGCGGTCGCTGCCTCTCATCGGAAGGATCTCACGCCGCCCCGGATTCCCGGCAGACGAATCTCGGGATAGCGGGAGGTGGTGAGTGCGGCCGCGGCGCACGTTGCGATCCGTCTCGATCCTCTTCGAGCCGCGCCGTTTGGCGTGGGATCCGACGTCGGGCGGGGCCGTCATCTGGACGCCTGGCGAGCCTCATCCGCGCCCCGTCGCTTGACACCCGCGGAATCCGCATGGTATTCTCGACCGGACAGGCGCTCGAGGGGCGCGATTTGCGATGACCGAGTCGCGGCGCTACTGGGTGGCTTTCAATCGTGTGCTGGGAATAGGCCCAGTGCGGCTGCGCGGGCTGCTGGATGCCTTCGGCGATCTGGAAACGGCGTGGAACGCGTCCGAGGTGGAGTTGCGCCAGGCGGGGCTTGATGCTCGATCGCTTGCGAATCTGATGCAGGCCCGTGAGCGGATGGATCTCAACGAGGAACTGGATAGGATTCACGCGCAGGGCTTCCATCTGATTACCTGGGAGGACGAGGCCTACCCCCCGCGCCTTCTGGAAGTCGACGCCCCTCCGCCTGTGCTCTACGTATGGGGCGAGATCACGCCTCAGGATCGATGGGCGGCGGCAGTGGTCGGCACGCGGCGCCCGACGGCCTACGGTATCGCCGTGGCCCGAGATCTGGCCGCCGTGCTGGCGGCCGGGGGCGTGACGGTGGTGTCGGGGATGGCGCGCGGGATCGACGCCGCTGCCCATCAGGCCGCGCTGGAGGCCGGCGGGAGGACAATTGCGGTGCTCGGGTCGGGCCTGGATCGCATCTACCCTCCGGAAAACCGAAGGCTGGCCGAGCGCATCTCGCAATCCGGGGCCGTGGTCAGCGACTACCCTTTGGGGACGGCGCCGGAATCGGGAAACTTCCCGCCCCGCAACCGAATCATTTCCGGCCTTTCCATGGCCGTGGTCATCGTCGAGGCTGGGGAAGGGAGTGGGGCGCTGATCACGGCGGACTTCGCCGTCGAGCAGGGCCGGGAAGTCTTCGCCGTCCCGGGGAGCATCTTCCAGGGCCCGAGTCGCGGCACCAATCTGCTCATCCGCTCCGGGGCGCGGCCTCTGGTGGCTCTGGAGGATGTGTTGGAAGCGCTCAACCTGGAGGCCGTCGCACGCCAGGAAGCCGTCAGCGAGGCGCTGCCCCAGGACGACGACGAGGCGCGCGTCCTGGCCGCCCTGACGAGCGAGCCGGTGCATGTCGATGAAGTCCAGGCGCGCTGCGGCTTGCCGGCCTCCCAGGTGAGCGCCTCCCTGGCCATGCTGGAGCTGAAGGGCCGGGCGAGGCAGGTCGGCGGGATGCAGTACGTCCGGGCGCGGGAAGCGCCGGCAGAGTATCGAGTCGAGTAGAGATCGTGGCAGAGCATGCGGTCATCATGGCGGGGGGCGGGGGCACTCGTCTTTGGCCCGTCTCCCGTCGAAGGCGGCCCAAACAGTCGTTGCGCCTCTTCGGTGAGCGCACCCTGTTCCAGCTTGCGGTGGATCGCGTTCTGCCTATCCTCCCTCCCGAGCGCATCTGGGTGGTCACCGCCGAGGATCAGGCCGACGATTTGAGATCGCAGTCGCCCGAAGTGCCGCGGGACAACTTCCTGATCGAGCCCGCGCCCCGAGGCACGGCCTCCGTAGTGGGGCTGGCGGCGATTACGCTACACCGGCGCGACCCTGAGTGCCGGATGGCGTGCCTGACGGCGGATCACTACATCGGGGACGTCGTCGCCTTTCAGCAGATCCTCCGGGCCGCGTTCGCCCTGGCCGTAGAAGGAGATCTCGTCACTCTGGGGATCCGGCCCACCTACCCGGCGACCGGCTTTGGCTACGTCGAACGCGGCGAGGCGAGGGGCGAGTTCGAGGGAACCGCGGCCTTCCGAGTGCGGGCGTTCAAGGAGAAACCGGACCGCGAGACGGCCGAGGCCTACATCGCTTCGGGCCGGTATTCCTGGAATTCCGGTATGTTTATCTGGCGGGCCGACCGGATCCTCCCGGAGCTCGAGAGGCAGATGCCCGGCCTCTATGGCGGCCTGAAGGAGATCGAGCCGGCCCTCGGCACACCGCAGGAGCGGCAAGTGTTGGAGCGCGTCTGGAATGGCCTGCAGAAGCAGACGATTGACTACGGCGTGATGGAGGGGGCGAAGAACGTCTCCCTCATCGCCGCCGATCGGCTCGAGTGGTGGGATCTGGGAAGTTGGGAGCGGCTGTTCGACATCATGAAGCCCGATTCCTCGGGCAATCTGGTCGTCGGTGGTAATATCCGTGCTCTCGATACCCGAGGCACGCTCGTCTTCCAACAGGCGGGCGAAGAGCCCCGCCTGATCGTGACCCTCGGGGTGGACAACCTCGTGGTCGTCGACGCTGGGGACGTGGTGCTCGTGTGCGCGCGCGACGAAGTGGAATCGATCCGCCGTCTGGTGGAGCAGCTTGAGCGAGAGGGGCAAGACAAATACTTGTAGTGGAGCCATTGTGGAAGCTTATTGCGTGAAGTGCAAGCAGAAGAGAGAGATGCAGACGCCGGAGGCGACCTTCACAGCCTCCGGAACTCCTGCCACCCGAGGATTGTGCGCGGTCTGCGGCACCAAGCTCTTTCGTATGGGCCGCACCCAGGCCCACGAAGGGCTGACGCCGCCTGCCGCCTCGAAGAAGCCGCGGCGGGGAACGGCGGCGAAACGCCGAGGCCGGTTGGTGGTCGTGGAATCGCCGGCGAAGGCCCGCACGGTTGGCAGGTTCCTCGGCGCCGGATACACCGTCCGCGCCTCCCTCGGGCACGTGCGCGACCTTCTTCGCTCGCGCCTGTCGGTCGACGTCGACAACGGCTTCGAGCCCGAGTACCGCGTGCCGAACGAGAAACGCGAGGTGGTGGCGGGGCTCAAGGGGGAGGCCGCCAAGGCGGAGGAAGTGCTGCTCGCCACCGACCCCGACCGCGAGGGCGAAGCCATCGCCTGGCACCTTCTCGAAGCGGCGGCGATCGACCCGGGCCGCGCCCACCGCGTAGTCTTCCACGAGATCACGGAGCAGGCGATCAAAGAGGCGTTCGCCCACCCGCGCCCGATCGACATGCATTTGGTCGACGCCCAGCAGGCGCGCCGGGTTCTGGACCGGCTCGTCGGGTATAACCTCAGCCCGCTCCTGTGGGCGAAGGTGAGGGGACGGCTCTCCGCCGGGAGAGTCCAGTCGGCCGCCCTGAGGCTTGTGGTCGACCGCGAGAAGGAGATCCGCCAGTTTGTCACCCGCGAATACTGGACGATCGACGCCGAGTTGCTGCAGCCGGAGAAGCCGCCCTCTTTTCGCGCGAGGTTGGCCCGAAAGGATGGCGTAACCCCCGAGCTGGCCACCGAAGCCGATGTCCGCCTTGTACAGATGGATTTGCGTTCGGCCACCTACCGGGTGGATCGCGTCCGGCGCAGCACGCGCCAGCGCCGCCCGTGGGCCCCCTTCACGACCAGCACTCTTCAGCAAGATGCCTCCAGGCGGCTCGGCTTCACCGCCCGGCGCACGATGGCGGTGGCCCAGCAGCTCTATGAAGGCGTCGATCTCGGTGAAAAGGGGCCCACCGGGCTCATCACCTACATGCGCACGGACTCGACCAACGTCTCGGCGCTCGCGCAGGCCGAGGCCCGGGAGGTGATCGAGCGCTCCTTCGGGAAAGACTACCTGCCTTCGGAGCCTCCGATCTACAAGACGAAGACCAGAGGGGCCCAGGAGGCGCACGAGGCGATTCGACCCACATCGCCCGGACGAGACCCCGAGTCGTTGCGCGGCGACCTGAGCGCAGAGCAGCTCAAGCTCTACACTCTTGTCTGGCAGCGCTTCCTGGCCTCTCAGATGAGCCCCGCGGAGTTTGATACGCTCACCGTCGATGTGCTGGGAAAGTCGGCCGAGCACGAATACCGGCTTCGCCTTGCCGCCTCCAGCCTGCGTTTCTCCGGCTTCCTCGCCGTCTACCAGGACGTCGCCGAGGAAAACGGGTCCGCCGGCGAAGATGAGAATGGCGAGATTCGGATGAACGGGCTGCCGGTTCTGGCCGACGGGGATCCGCTCGATCTGATCGATCTGTTCCCCGAGCAACACTTCACTCAGCCGCCGCCTCGATACACCGAGGCCACCTTGGTGCGGGCTCTTGAGGAATACGGGATCGGGCGGCCATCCACCTATGCCCCGATCCTCACCACGATCCAGCAGCGAGGCTACGTCCGCAGGGAAGCCAAGCGGCTGGCGCCCACCGAGATCGGGGAAGTGGTCAATGAGCTGCTCGTGGATCACTTCCCGGAGATCGTCGACCTGGGTTTCACCGCCCGGATGGAGGAAGAGCTCGATGAGATCGCCGAAGGCACTCGCGGGTGGGCGGAGGTGATCCGCGATTTCTACGGGCCGTTCGCCGCCGACCTGCGCAAGGCGGAGCGGCTGATGCCCGAGATGAAGGCGGAGCCCGAGGTGATCGACCGGGCCTGCCCGACCTGTGGCAAGCCTCTGGTGATCCGCCACGGCCGGTATGGGAAGTTCATCGGGTGTTCGGATTTCCCCGAATGCCGCTACACGGAGCCCTGGCTGGAGAGAATCGGCGTGAGGTGCCCCAAGGATGGAGGCGAGCTGGTTGAGCGCAAGACCCGCAAGGGCCGGGTGTTCTACGGCTGCGCCAACTACCCGGCGTGTGAATTCACCTCCTGGAAACGCCCTCTCCCACAGCCATGCCCTCAATGTGGAGGGCTGCTCGTGGTCGAAAACAGGGATCACGCTCTGTGCACGGTCTGTGGGAATCGCGTTCGGCAATCGGAACTAGCCGCCGTGGAGCCGGACGCGGCATAAGTCCTGCAACGAAGCGGTTGCCCGGTCCCCGCGTCGAGTCTACAATCTCCCCGCGGGAGCAGATAGGGCGCGGAATGGCACGGCGCCCAAAGTGAGGGCCCATGGAAGCATTGAAGGGACTGACGGAACGCAAGTGGGTGGTCGCCGGGATTGCTCTTCTGCTTGGAATCATCCTGGGAATCATCTACGGCTGGGTGATCAACCCGGTCGAGTGGACCGACGCCCTACCCGAGCACCTGCGTTCCGACCTCCGGCAAGAGTACCTGCGGATGGCCATCGTTTCGTATTCCGTGAACCAGGAGGCCGAGCTTGCCCGGGAACGCTATGATGCTCTGGGACCGGCGGCCGCGGCTACGCTGGAGGAGGTGGGCGGCGATCCCGGAGACGTGGACCCATCTGCCATTCAGCAGTTCAGCGCCGCGATCGAGCTCCTAGAGCCGCCACCGGAAGAGGAGGAGGGCGAGTTTCTCGGCGGGGCGCTGAGCCGCTTCATCCTCCCGGCCTGCGGGGCCACCGGAATCCTGGGAGTTCTCCTGGTGTTGGCGCTCGTCCTGCGACGCCGGCTGGCGGGCGGCGTGCCCCAATCGCCTCTCGAGGAGCGCGAGGATCTCTGGGCTCAACCGGGAAGGCCCGGCGAAATGGATCTCCCCGGACCAGCGGCGGCCAATGAACCCCTGGCGACATTCCGAACTACGTTTACCCTGGGCGACGATCTTTACGACGACTCGTTCAGCATTGAGACACCCGCCGGCGAATTCGTCGGTGAGTGCGGCGTGGGCATCGCCGACCTGATGGGGACGGGCGATCCGAAGAAGGTCTCGGCTTTTGAGATCTGGCTCTTCGACAAGAACGACATCCAGACCGTCACGAAAGTGCTGATGAGTCGGTATACGTTCAACGATGATGCGACCCGCAGCCGGCTCGCGGCGAAGGGAGATCCGGTCGAGGTGGAGAGCGGCGGGGTGGTCTATCTGGAGACGGCCTCGCTCGAAGTGGAGGCCCGGATTGTCGACCTCACCTACGGGGAGGGCCCGCTCCCGGCCAACTCCTACTTCCAGCGCCTGACCATTGAGCTGCGCGCCTGGCCCAAGGGGGCCGCGCCGGCCTAGCAGACGACAAGAGACGAAGCACGAGAGAGGCCCCCCGGCGATCACCCGGGGGGCTGTTGTTGCTGCATTGAAAGGCGGTCTTCCGTCTCCTGTGCCTCGCCGCCGCAATGAACTTCCTTCACCGCGGCTGGCGCGGCTTCTATTGCCCCCACCCCTGGCCTCTCCCCC
>DATEAV010000068.1:0-11969 GCA_035288185.1 Anaerolineales bacterium
GGAAGATGAGGTCGCGCCGGACATGCAGATCGACCTGGCAGCCGACACCGCAGTAAGGGCAGGTGCTGGCGACGACGCGTTCGGCGTTGACCATGGTCAGTCCACCTCGGCCAGGCGCGGACCGCCCCGCGAACGCTGGCCGCGCCCCTGCTGGCGCGTCTGTGCGAAAACGTCCTCCGGCGGCATGCCCTGCTCGAGCAGGAACTCGCGTTTAGCCTTGAGCGCCCCCGTCGGACACGTGCCGACGCACTGACCGCAGAAAACGCATGTCGTCAGGGGCATCGGCCGATCGAAGAACGTGGCGATCGAGGTGTGGAACCCGCGCCCGGAGAACGTCAGCGCATACGTGTACTGCGCGTCCTCGGCGCACACCTGGACGCAGCGCCAGCACAGGACGCATTTGGCGTAGTCGCGCAGATAGACCGGGTTGTCGTCGAGGCGCGGCGGCTGGCGGGTGGCTCCGCCGGCGAATCGCTCGGGATGGCACTCGTAGGAAGCGAGCATGGCGTTCACTTCGGGCGCCTCCGAGAGATCGACGGCCGAAGCGAGCATCTCCAGGATGGTGCGCCGGGCGCGTTCGACATTGGGGGAGCGGGTGTGAACCACCGATCCGGCGCGGGGGACGGTGACACACGCCGCCTGGAGCAGGCGGGCGCCCTCCACCTCGACCACACACAGGCGGCACAAGCCGTTGGCGGTGGTGTGCTCGAAATAGCACAGCACCGGGATCTCGATGCCGGCCTGCCGGGCGGCTGCCAGAATGGTCGTGCCCGGCGGGACGGTGATAGAGACGCCGTCGATGGTCAGTGGGAGAGTGTCGCTCATGGGCAAACCCTCATGCCGGGGTCCGGGCCGTGACGGGCTGCGCCGCGCGCTCGGGTGGAATGAGCCGGTGGGAGTGGGAATAGACGCGCATGGTGCGCTGGCGCACGTAGCCGATCAAGGTGATGTTCCAGGCTTCCGCCAGCGTCACCGACATCGAGGTGGGGGAGTTGCGCGAGGCGATGATCGGGCATCCCATGCGGGCTCCCTTGCGGAGCATTTCCGAGGAGACGCGGCCCGTCGCCAGCAGGATCCGCCCCTGGGTCTCGATCCCGCCGATCAGGCAGAGGCCCTGCAGTCGATCAAGCGTGTTGTGACGGCCGATATCTTCGGCCGCGACCAGGAGCTCCTCCCCATCGGAGAGGGCGGCCGTGTGCACGCCCCGGGCCCGGGCGTAGAGGCTATCGGGCGAGTTGAGCCGCGTAAACAGAGGGAAGAGGGCGCCGGGGTCGATGTGCAGGTCGGTGTTGAGCGGGCGGATCCCCAGAGAGGGGTCCTCGAAGGTGATCCCGCCGCCGCAGCCCGAGGTGAGAATGCGGCGTTCGGGCTTGGTGAATCCGTGATTGAGCCAGACGTCCACACAGCATCCGTCGCGCCCGAGGTCGACGTGTTCCACCTCGTCCATGCTGGAAATGACCCCCTCGGTCCGCAGCAGGCCGAGCGCCAGAACGTCTTGATCTCGCGGCGTGCACAGGATCGAGGCCAGCTCCTGGCCGTTGACGAAGATCGTGATCAGCGCCTCCTCGATCACTTCGGATTCGACGCGCTCCCATTCGTCGCGCCCCTCGCGATACTCTTGCCATCTCACCGGCACCGCACCCGCGTCCGACCGCATCACATCACCTCACCCAGGTTCACCCCTGCCGTTGAGGAAGAGGGTAGGCCACTTCTCGAGGGCCGAGAGGATCGCCGTCCCGGCCGTCACCCCCAGGCCGCAAAACGAGGCCGCCGTCATGGCGTAGCCCACGTCTTCCAGGGCGATAATGTCGGCCTTTGAGGCCCTTCCGTGCGCCACCTTCTCGACGATCTCCAGCTGCCGCTGCGTCCCGAGCTGGCAGGGGAAGCATTTGCCGCACGATTCGTGCGCGAAGAAGTGCGCCAGGGAGAGCAGCGTCTGGCGCAGGTCGCGCGTGCGGTTGATCGCCATGACCACGCCCGAGCCCAATGGCAGGCCGGCCTGGCGCAGACCTTCGAACGACATGTGGAGATCCAGCTGATCCGGCGTGGCGAAGGCGCCCGCCGCCCCGCCGAGGAGCACCGCCTGGAGCTCGCCGCGCACACCGCCGGCGAGGGTGAGCAGGTCGCGCAGGCGGGAGCCGAAGGGAACCTCGTAGACTCCCGGCCTGGCGACGTCGCCTGAGAGGCAGAAGAGCTTCGTGCCTGGCGATTCGCTTGTGCCTTGCTCGCGGTAGGCCTCGGCCCCGTGGGCGATGATCCAGGCCGCCGTGCAGAAGGTCTCCACGTTGTTGATCACGGTCGGCTTTCCAAAGAGGCCGTGCGTCGTGGGGAAGGGCGGCTTGGCGCGGGGGAAGCCGCGCTTGCCCTCCATCGATTCGAAGAGCGCCGTCTCCTCGCCGCAGATGTAGGCGCCGGCGCCCGAGCGTAGCTCGATGTCGAACGAGAACGGCGTGCCGAGGACCTCCTCGCCCAGGAAGCCCGCCTTGCGGGCGATGGAGATCGCCTCGCCGAGAATGCGCTGAGCCCGGGGGTATTCCCCGCGGACGTAGAGGTAGCCGCGCCGGGCGCCGACGGCGTAGCCGGCGAGGAGTATCCCCTCCAGGACAAAGAAGGGATCGCCCTCCATTAAGATACGGTCCTTGAAGGTCCCCGGCTCGGATTCGTCGGCGTTGCAGACGACGAACCGCTCATCGGCCTGGGCTGCGGCGGTCATCTCCCACTTGGCGCCGGTGGGGAAGGCCGCGCCGCCCCGGCCGACGAGGCCGGAGCTCTTGATTTCGGCAACCACCTCGCCCGGCGAGAGGGCGCCGAGCGCGCGCCCCAGGCTGGCGAAACCGCCCTGGGCGACGAAAGCCTCCAGGTCGGTGGGAGGGATGCGGCCGCAGCGGCCGCTCAGCCAGCGCGGCCCGCCGCCCACGATGCCCAGAGGCGCTGGCGAGGGCCGGCGGAACCATCGGCCGGCTCCCGATGCCTCGGAGATCTTGGCCACCGGCGTCTCGCCCACCAGCGCAGCCGGCGCAGCATCGCACAACCCCAGGCAAGGCGCCCGCTCGATCTGCCATTTGCCATCCGCTGAGACCTCATCCGGTTTGAGGCGGAGTTGATGGCAGGCTGCCTCGAGCGCCGCCTCTCCTCCCGCCTGGGCGCATATCGGGCTGGTGCAGACGCGAACGATGGTCCGCCCGGTGGGGCGTGGGTAGAGCATGGTATAGAACTCGATCACCCCGTGGATCTCGGCGAGCGGCACCTTGAGGCCCTCGCCGATGGCTTCCACTACCCGCTCCGGCAAGAATCCGTAGACCTCCTGCGCCTCAAGCAGCGTTGGGATGAGCTGCAGACGGCCCTCGGGAGCGTAGCGGCCAAGGATCGGGCGAAGCAGGGTCAGGTCAGGGGTGGGGCGCTCGCTCATTCATGCGTCTCCATCTCAGGGGGTGAGGCCGATCCTCTCGGCCGTCCCTCAACGAGGAGTCTACGCGGGGGCCTGTGCTCTGCTCATGGCCGGTCGTCAGGCCAGGAGGCTCCCTATTTGGGACAGAATCAGTCAGATGTCAAGGGGCCGACCCGTGCGCGCCGCCCAGCGGCAGGCCAGCGCGCCCAAGTGAAGCCAGGCCGCCGTGAGCAAGTATAAAGCATGCCAGGGAGGGATACCCACCGCGGAGCACGCGGAGGCCTGCCTGGCATTCCCCGCGCTTCCTGCGGTGAGATGGGTTATTGGCCTGATTGACCCGCCCGAGGCACAGGCTTAGAATCGGCGTCATGCCCCTCCAGCCCGGCTCGGTTCTCAATAACCGCTACCGCATCCAGGGCCAGCTCGGCAAGGGCGGGATGGGCGCCGTCTACCTGGCCTTCGACGAAACGCTCCATCTGAACGTCGCCCTCAAGCAGAATCTCAACCTCAGCCCCGAATCCGAGCGGCAGTTCCTGCGCGAGGCGCGGCTCCTGGCCACTCTCCGCCATCGCAACCTCCCCCGCGTCACCGACTACTTCGTCCTGGAGAGCAACCAGTATCTGGTGATGGACTACGTCGAAGGGGAGGATCTGCACGCCGTGGCCTCGCACCAGACGCCTTCCGTCCCGGACGTGATCTCCTGGGCGGTGGCTGTGTGCGACGCGCTCGAATACCTTCACTCTCGCCAGTCCCCGATCATCCACCGCGACGTGAAGCCCTCCAACCTCAAGCTGCAGCCGGACGGCACGGTCGTCCTGGTGGATTTTGGGATTGCCAAGGAAGCCAGCCAGGGCCAGACGAGCACAGGGGCGCGCGGCCTCACGCCGGGTTTCTCCCCGCCAGAGCAATACGGTGGAACCCGCACTGATGCCCGCAGCGACCAGTATGCTCTGGCGGCAACGGTCTACACTCTGCTGACGGGGCGCGCACCAGCCGACAGCATCGAGCGCATGCTCAACAAGGAACAGCTCATCCCGGTGCGCTCGCTCAACCCTGCCGTTCCCCTGCACGTTGAGCAGGCCTTGGAGCGGGCACTGGCACTCGAGCAGGAGGCGCGTTTCCCTGATATCGCCACTTTCCGCGATGTCCTACGTGGGGCCGTGCCGGCCTCGACGGTCGCCGCGCCCAAGCCGGCCTCGATGGTCACCGCGCCCAAGCCGGCCACCCGGCCCCCCACCCGCTCCCCCGTGGCGCGGCCTCGCCGGCTGACCCCCTGGCTTGGCCTGGCCGCGGTCGGGGGCGCGATCGTCGTTCTGGGCGGCGGCGCCGGCGCTATCGCCCTGGTCGCCGGGCTCCTGGCGGCGAACCGGTCGACACCGACGCAGGTGGGCATCGCCATCGGCGTGGGCGATCCGGCAAGCCACACTCCCACCCTTGCGCCGCGCACGCCGACGCCTCCGCCCTCTCTCACGCCGACGCCGCTTCTCACCCCCACGCCCACGGCCACGCCCGTGCGCCCCCTCATTGGAGGGGGCGGCCGGATCGCCTTCATCAGCGACCGCGAAGGCGGGATCCTCCAGGTGTGGACGATGTACCCGGACGGGAGCGACCCCCGCCAGCTTACGTTTGGGCCGGGCAACAAGGCCCACCCGCGTTGGTCGCCGGATGGGGAGCGGATCCTCTTCGTGGCTCCGTCCGATACCACCGGGCTCGACGTTTGGGTGATCAACGCCGACGGCACCGGGCGGGCGAATCTCACCGAAGCCGCCGGTGACGACACCGACCCCGCCTGGTCGCCGGATGGAACGCGCATCGCCTTTGCCACCGACCGCAACACCGGCGTTCGCCAGGTGTACCTGATGGACGTCGCCTGCGATCCTCCGCCGGGAACGTGCACGACGAGCGGCGCGCACAACATCACCGATGGCTTCGCCGAAGAGTATTCGCCGACCTGGTCGCCGGATGGGGCGCGCCTGGCAGTGGCCGCCGCGATCAACAATGCCCTCGGCCGGATCATGCTGCGGGCCGCGGGCGAGGGCGCGCCCACCTACTTCGACCGCAGCGACACGATCATCGGCGCCGATCACCTCGCCTGGTCGCCGGATGGCCTGATCCTGGCCTTCACCTGGTTTCAGCGGACCTGGAACGAGATCTACGTCGTCTCGCTCGACAACCCCAACGCTCGCACCCGTCTCACTAATTCACTCGGCAACCGCGACGCCGCCTTCTCCCCCGACGGGATCTACATTGCCTTCACCTCCACCCGGGACCAAAATCCCGAAATCTATCTGATGGCGGCGAGCGGGGCCGACCAGGTGAATCTCACTTCCAACCCGGCGCGCGATCAGGAGCCCGACTGGCAGCGGCCCCCGGGAGTCGGCGCGAGCACCCGGACGGAACCCTAGCCCCGGCACGGGAGTGAGGTGGCGATGCAAGTCTTGGCCGTCGACGTCGGGACGGGCACCCAAGACGTCTATCTGTTCCGCTCGGGCCTTGGCCTGGAGAACGGTCTCAAGATGGTGATGCCGTCGCCGACGATGCTCGTTCGGCGGCGGATCCGAGAGGCGACGGCCCGGGGTGAAGACGTCCTGCTCAGCGGGGTGACGATGGGCGGGGGGCCGAGCGCCTGGGGCGCCGAGGCCCACCTGCGCGCCGGCCGCCGGCTTTTCGCCACGGCCGACGCCGCTCGGTCCTTCAACGACGATCTCGAATGGGTGAGGCGTGAGATGGGCGTCGTCGTGGTGAGCGACGACGAGGCCCGCCGCCTGCACGGCGTCGTCGGCATCGTCCTGCGCGATTTCGACTACGAGGCCATCGCCGCCGCCTTCGATTCCTTCGGCGTCGATCTGACGCCCGAGGCCGTCGCCGTGGCCGTCTTCGACCACGGCGCCGCGCCGCCCGACGTCTCCGACCGCAAGTTCCGCTTCGACTTCCTTCTCGAACGCCTCGGGGATTCGAGCCGCCTTTTCTCCTTCGCCTTTCTCTCCGACAGCATCCCGCCCTCGATGACACGGATGGGCGCCGTCGCTGAATCGGCGGCCGGGCTCGGCTGCCCCCTCGTCGTGATGGATACCGCGCCCGCCGCCGTCCTCGGCGCCACACTGGATGCGCGGGTGGCGGAGCGCCAGCGCTGTCTTGTGGCCAACCTCGGCAACTTCCACACTCTCGCCTTCCGCCTCGGGCCCTCCGGCATCGAAGGACTCTTCGAGCACCACACCGGCCTCGTCGATGCGCTGAAACTGGAGAACCTGATTCGAGGTCTCGCGGCCGGGACGCTCACCCGCGAAGCCGTTTTCGAGGATCAGGGCCACGGGGCGCTCCTCTTCAGCGATCGTCCGCTCTTTCTTGACGAAGGCGATTGGGGCGTGGCCGTCACCGGCCCGCGCCGCTCAATGCTCGCCGGGTCCCGCCTGCGCCCGCATTTCGCTGTCCCATTTGGCGACATGATGATGGCCGGTTGCTACGGCCTCCTGGCTGCGACGGCCGACGTCCTTCCGGGCCTGGCCGAGCCGATTCGCCTGGCTCTCGCCGGCTCGGGCGCGGGCACAACGCCGTGGGAAGTGGAAGACTAGGCGGTCTTCATCCTGGAGACACCGCCAGGAACCGTCGTCGCTGAGTCTTGAGAGCGTAGTCTCGTGGGCCTCCGTCGCGGCGTATCCGTGCGCAACCGGCCGGCTTCCCTTGCCAGGTGGAGGGTAGGGCGGAGGGAGCCGAAGGGGGTGGCTCATCACGGAGGGAATGCCCATCCCGAGAGCCACGCCAGACGCCTGGATCAGGTTGAGGGTTTGGAGGTGAGGCATCCATGGAGCCTCGTCTGAGTTTCGTGACCTTGGGGGTTCGCGATCTGGAGCGCTCAATCCGGTTCTATGAAGAGGTCCTGCAGCTTCCTCGTCTGGAGACCCCTCCCACGGTCGCTTTCTTTGAGCTTGGGAAGACATGGCTGGCGTTGTTCCCAAGAGGTGAGCTAGCCAAGGATGCTCGGGTGTCGCCGGAAGGCGGGGGATTTCCGGGTTTCTCCCTGGCGCATAACGTCCGATCGGAGGCTGAGGTCGATCGCCTGCTCAACCACGTTGCCGCTCATGGTGGGCGGATCGTCCGGCCCGCCGAGCGTGCGTTTTGGGGAGGCTACACCGGCTATTTCGAAGATCCGGATGGCTTTCTTTGGGAGGTCGCCTGGAACCCGGACTTTCCGCACGTCTCGTAGGGGATTGTGGGCTCGGCAACCTCCAACCTCCCCCGCAAGGGGGAAGCCTCAGGGGAGGCCAGACCCTGGCGGTGTGAAAAAGAGCCTAGCGACCGGTCGTTTGACTCGCCCCTCTCACACATGATATGATGTGGGAGGCAGACGCGGCGGGGCTCTATCATTTCCCGTCGCCAGGCCCGGTTTCATTCCTTTCATTATCAAGTACGTGGTCGGCCGCCGATAGGCACTGCGCCTCCGAGGCCGGCGAGCCGAAAAGGAATGTCGCTCACGACGGGGCGATCGCCGAAACCGGGCATCGTCCCGTTTTCATTCGCCGGGGGGAGGACTGATGAGTTTCGAGTTTGTGGTACGCCTGATCGGCATGCTCGCACTTTCCGTGGGTGGCACCTATCTGGGCGTATCGCTCAGCAGGCTCGCCGGCGGGCCGGCCGAGCTCTGGGCGAGCGTCTTCGCGTTGGTCGGCGCCCTGGTGGGCCTGGTGGCCACGCCGTTTCTCACCACCCGGCCCGTTCGCGCCTTCCGAGTCGTCATGACTCAGCTGTCAGCCCAGTCGATGATCTCGGGGATGCTGGGCCTCATCGTGGGGCTGGTGGTCGCAGCCCTGGTCTCATTTCCTCTCTCGCTCCTCCCGGCCCCCTTCAGTCAGCTGCTCCCCTTCGCCGGCGCGGTCGTGTTCTCCTACCTGGGGGTCGTGGTGTTCGTCGCCCGCCAGAATGACATCCTGGGCTTGCTGCGCGCCCGCCTGGGCCCCGGCCCCGACGACGCCGGCTCGGGGAGCCTGGGCGGGCGAAGCGTCCTCCTCGACACCAGCGTGATCGTCGACGGGCGCATCGCCGACATTGCCCGCACGGGGTTCCTTCCAGGGCCCATGCTCGTCCCGGCTTTCGTGCTCACCGAGCTGCAGCACATCGCCGATTCTTCGGACGGCCTGCGGCGCCAGCGCGGCCGCCGCGGCCTGGATATTCTCAACCGTCTGCAGAAGGAGCCGGCGATCTCCTTCCGTATCACCGACTTGGATGTGGAGGGAGTGCGCGACGTCGATGACAAGCTCGTCATCCTCGCCCGCCAACTCCGCTGCCCGATCCTGACCAACGATTACAACCTCAACCGCGTCGCCGAGCTCCAGGGCGTGACGGTGCTCAACATCAACGAGCTGGCGAACGCGGTGAAGGCCGTCTACCTGCCCGGCGAATCCCTGGAGGTGCAAGTGATCCAGGAGGGCAAGGAGGCGGGCCAGGGGGTGGGTTATCTGGACGATGGGACGATGGTCGTCGTGGAGGAAGGCAGGCTCCACATCGACCGGACCATTGGCATCGTGGTAACGAAGGTGTTGCAGACGGCAGCCGGGCGAATGATCTTCGCTCGACCGCGCGAGCCTTCGCCCTGAGCGGGGAGAACGAACGGATGACCCAGAGGGTCTACAACACACTGACGCGCAAGAAAGAGCCCTTTGAGACCATCGAGCCGGGGAAGGTGCGGATGTACGTTTGCGGCCCGACGGTGTACGACAAGGCCCACGTCGGGCACGCGATGTCGTCGCTGGTCTTCGACGTCATCCGGCGCTACCTGGAGTATCGAGGCTACCAGGTGCGGCATGTGATGAACTACACCGACGTGGAAGACAAGATCATCCAGCGGGCGAAGGCGATCGGCGTCGAGCCGATGCCGCTGGCCGAGAGCCTGATCGCCGAGTATGACCGCCAGCTGAGGGCCCTGAACGTTCTGCCGGCGACGCTCACCCCGCGGGCCTCGGATGAGATCGACGCCATTCTGCAGATGGTGGGGAGCCTGATCGAGAAGGGCCACGCCTACGTGCTCGATGGCGACGTGTATTTCCGGGTGGCGCGGGACAAAGATTACGGCCGGCTCTCCGGTCGGCGGCTCGAAGATACGCGCGCCGGCTTCCGCTTCGAGGCCGATGCGCGCAAAGAAGATCCGGCCGATTTTGCCTTGTGGAAATCGGCCAAGCCCGGCGAGCCGGCATGGGACAGCCCCTGGGGAAAGGGACGCCCGGGATGGCACATTGAGTGCTCCGCCATGATCCTGAATCATCTGGGGGAGCAAATCGATATCCACGGCGGGGGCAACGATCTCGTCTTCCCGCACCACGAAAACGAGATCGCTCAGACCGAGAGCCTCACCGGCAAGCCCTTCGTGCGCTACTGGATCCACAACGGAATGCTGCAGCTCAGCGGCGAGAAGATGTCGAAGTCGCTGGGGAATCTTGTGACCGTGGAGGAGTTCCTCACCGGGCACCGCGGTGACGTGCTGCGGATGCTTGTCTTGAACTCCTCCTACCGCAGCCCTCTCACCTACACCGATGAGGTCGTGGAGCAGGCCGGGCGGGCCCTCGAGCGGCTAAAGGGCGCGCTGCGCCCCGCCAGCCCGGCCGCTGAGCCGCCTGCGGAGGCGGAGAAGGCGTTGGAGGGTGGGGGGGCGGCGGCCAAGGCCGGGTTCCTCCAGGCAATGGACGACGACTTCAATACGCCCGGCGCACTGGCGAGCCTCTTCGAGTTGGTTCGCGCGATCAACCAGGCACGCGATGCGGGGGCCAGCGCTCAGGCGTTGGGAGGGGCGCAGGCCGTCTTGAGCGAGCTCGCCGGGGTGCTTGGGCTGCGCCTGGAGGAGGGCGACGGCCGGCAGCAGGAAGCCGGGCGGTTTATCGACCTCCTGGTTGAGCTCCGGGAGGAGCTGCGCGTCGCCAAGCAGTGGGCGCTCGCCGATCGGGTTCGGGAGAGGCTGCAGGAGCTCGGGGTGACCCTGGAGGATGGCAAGGCGGGCACGACCTGGAAGGCCCGCTGATCCCGGAGGGACGCTGCCGGAATGCCGTCGGGGCCTCGGGAGACGATCTATGGGCGAAATGCGGCCTACGAGGTGATCCGAGCGGGCCGCCGCCGCGTTCATCGGCTGCTCTTGGCAGACGGTGTGGCCCCGCGGGGTCGCCTGAAGGAAGCGGTGGAGGCGGCGGAGGGGCGCGGGATCCCGGTAGTGCGCGTGCCCCGCACGGTGCTGGACCGGGCGAGCGACTCCCATCATGGGGCTGCGGTCGTCACCGACCCGTACCCCTACGTCCAGGTTGACGAGATCCTCGAGCGCGCCCGGCTCGCCGATGACGCCCCTTTTATCCTGATCCTTGATGCCCTGCAGGATCCCCAGAACTTTGGGGCCCTGCTACGCAGCGCGGAGGCGGTGGGGGTGCACGGGGTGATTATCCCTCGTCACCAGAGCGTTGGCGTCACCGAAGGCGTGGTGCGGGCCTCTGCCGGGGCCTGCGAGCATCTGTGGATTGCCGCCGCCAACCTGGCCCAGTCGATCCGCCGGCTCAAGGAGGCCGGGGTATGGGTGGTGGGACTGGAGCTTGGCCGGGAGGCTCAGCCGGTGGAGACCGCCCGGCTGGGAGGGCCGCTGGCCCTGGTGATCGGGAGCGAAGGAGCCGGGATGCGGAGGCTGGTGCGGGAAGAGTGTGATGCCTGGATCCGGCTGCCGATGCGGGGGCGGGTGGAGTCGCTGAACGCGGCGGTGGCCGGCTCGGTGGCGCTTTACGAGGCCTGGAAAGCCCGCGGTTACCGTGGGGCGGCGGGCTTGGATTGACGGGGTTAGGAGAAACTGTTAGACTTGCCCGGCTGGGCGGTGAACAGGACGTCTGGTATAATTCGATTGCGCCATGCGGGTGAGGCGCGTTTTTATCGTATGCCGACGTAGCTCAATGGGAGAGCAACCGCCTTGTAAGCGGTAGGTTACGGGTTCGAGCCCCGTCGTCGGCTTGGCCGCGACCGTTTGGGGCCTTTCGCGTGATTGTGGGGGGACCGTTGAGGGCGAGCGGGCGAGGCCGAGGCCATCGGCCCTGGCCGCGGGCCGGCAACGGGCCCGGATCGGGCGGTTACCCAAGTGGCCAAAGGGGGCTGACTGTAAATCAGCTGGCAGAAGCCTTCGGAGGTTCGAATCCTTCACCGCCCACCAGCTGGACCGGCCGCCCTCATAGCTCAGTCGGTAGAGCACACCCTTGGTAAGGGTGGGGTCATGGGTTCAAATCCCATTGAGGGCTCTCAAGTTTGCAGGGGCGCACCCTGAACATCGCAGAGGGAGATCGGAAGCATGGCCAAGCAGAGATTCGAGCGAACGAAGCCGCACATGAATGTGGGGACGATGGGGCACATCGACCACGGGAAGACGACGCTGACGGCGGCGATCACGAAGTATTGCTCGTTTCTGGGGAAAGGGCAGTTTCGGCCGTTCGATTCGATCGACAATGCGCCGGAGGAGCGAGAGCGGGGGATCACGATTGCGATTGCGCACGTGGAGTATGAGACGGAGAAGCGGCATTATGCGCACGTGGATATGCCGGGGCACCGGGACTACATCAAGAACATGATCACG
>DATEAV010000069.1:0-2627 GCA_035288185.1 Anaerolineales bacterium
TGGGAACTTTGGGCAGGCGAACTACGGTGCGGCGAAGATGGGGCTGGTGGGGCTGATGAACACGTTGAAGCTGGAGGGGGAGAAGAGCGGGATCAAGGTGAACACGGTGGCGCCCTTGGCGGTGACGCGGCTGACGGAGGAGCTGTTGCCGGATGAGATGAGGGGAGCGCTGAAGCCGGAGGCGGTAGCGCCGCTGGTGATCTACTTGTGCTCCGAGAAGTGCCTCGACAGCGGGCTGATCCTCAACGCCGGGATGGGCCGCTACAGCCGGGCGGCGGTGGTCGGCGGCCTGGGCGCCCGGCTCGCCGATGGCGGAAGAGCGGCGACACCGGAAGACATCCGGCGCAACTGGGCGAAGATCCATTCGATCGAGGCCGCCCAGGAATACCGCGATGCGAACGCGGCGCTGGGAGGCATGTTGGCCGGACCGGCAGAAAGAGCTGCTGCCGGGGGAGCGGAAGCGGCAGGGGCCGGAGCGGCCGGCGTCTCCGGCGTGTTTGAGCGAATGGCGGCCCGGTTCAATCCCGAAGCGGCGAGCGGGGTCGATGTTGTGTTCCAATTCAGCATCTCGGGAGGGGGAGGCGGAGAATGGCATGCGATCGTTCGAGAAGGCGCATGCGTGATCAAGGAAGGAAGGCACGAAAAGCCGACGACGACGCTGAAGATGGCGGCGGATGCGTTCCTGGCGCTTGCGGAAGGGAAGCTGGCTGCCATGCAGGCCTATACCTCGGGCAAGCTGAGAATCGAAGGGGATCTGATGAAATCGCAGCTCGTGCAGAAGCTCTGGAGATTTGGGGCGTAGGAGGCGGGGCATGGCCACGGGAATCCGGGATAAGGTCGCCATTGTTGGGATGGGCTGCACCAAATTCGGCGAGCGCTGGGACGTTGGGCCTGAGGCGCTGATGGTGGAGGCGTTTGAGGAGGCTGTCCAAGACGCCGGGATCGGGAAGGAGGAGATCCAATCCGCCTGGCTCGGCACATGCTTCGAGGATATCAACGCCGGCAAGAGCGGCCTGCCGCTCTCGCTCACCTTGCGCCTTCCCAAGATCCCCGTCACCCGCGTGGAAAACTACTGTGCGACGGGGACGGAATCATTCCGCGGAGCATGCTACGCCGTGGCCTCGGGGGCCTGCGATATCGCCCTGGCGATGGGGGTGGAGAAGCTCAAAGACACGGGCTACGGTGGCCTGCCGAACTGGGGATCCGACGCCGGCACCCTCACCTGGCAGTGGATGCCCAACCTCACGGCCCCGGGGGCGTTCGCCCAACTGGCCAGCGCCTATGCCGCCAAGCACCAGATCCCCATGGAAGATCTCAAGCGGGCCATGGCGACCGTATCGGCCAAGAGCCATGCCAACGCGGTCGCGAATCCCAAAGCGCACCTGCGCAAGGCGGTCAGCGTCGACGAGGTGATGGCGGCGCCGATCGTGGCCTACCCTCTGGGCCTTTTCGATTGCTGCGGGGTGAGCGACGGCGCCGCCTGCGCCATCGTCACCACGCCGGAAATCGCTCGAGGCATGGGAAAGAAAGACTTCGTCACCGTCAAGGCCCTGCAGCTTGCATTGAGCAGCGGCGAGGAGATGGGCTACAACGATTGGGACGTCGATCACTTCGTGACGACGGCCAAGTGCAGCAAGTCGGCCTACGACGAGGCCGGAATCATCGATCCCCGCGAGGAGATCAGCATGATGGAGGTGCACGATTGCTTCTCCATCACCGAGCTGGTGACGATGGAAGATCTGCACATCTCCGAGAGTGGGCGGGCGGTGCGCGACGTGATGGACGGCTTCTACAACCGAGACGGCCGCATCCCCTGCCAGCCGGACGGCGGTCTGAAGTGCTTCGGTCATCCGATCGGCGCCTCCGGGTTGCGGATGCTCTATGAGATGTACCTGCAGCTTCACGGGCGTGCCGCAGAGCGCCAGCTCCCCGACCCGCGCTTTGGCCTGACGCACAACCTGGGCGGCATGCCCTACGCCAACGTCTGCTGCATTGCCATCGTCGGGCGCTACGAGGCGAAGGCTCACTGAGAGCGCACAGACCTGACAGGTGCAGCCCGGCCGCACCTGTCAGGTCTCGGCAACCGCACGTGTCGGGAGGCCGGCGGGATGCACCGCGAGTATGCTCACCCTCCGCTCAACCGGGAGGTCAGCTCGATCGCCGGGAGCTACATCCTGGTCCGAGAGGAACGTCTGGCGCATGAGGGCCGCGAGCTTCTCTACCTTCTCGGGTATGGGGTTTTCGATTCGACGTGCTGCGGGGTGGGGGGCTGCGCCTACGCGCTCGTGCCGGGCTTCGTCGTGGCCTGGCACACAGGCGAACGCGACGGCCGGCCCGTGAGCCGGGTCGAGCCGATCGTCGACGAGAGCCTGCGCCGGAGGATCGAGGCTGCCCTTCGGAAGAAGGAAACGCTCTCGCAGGTGCGCTTCTTGTGAGGAACCACCACCCTGGCCTCCGCCTGACAGGCTTGTGAATGAATCGCGCCGGCAGCGAGTTCCGGGAACACCCTCGCCGAATTGGGCCGGCGGCCTGACTCCTTGCTCTTGGCGCTGTCAACCTCACCCCCCGGCCCCCCTCTCCGCTTGAGATGCTCCTCACCATGCGTCGGACCGAAGCGGAGAGGGGGC
>DATEAV010000070.1:0-6401 GCA_035288185.1 Anaerolineales bacterium
GAACGTGGTCCTGCTTATGGACGAGTTTGAGTATGTTACGCAGAACGCGAATTTCGGCGCCGACTTCTTCGGCGGCCTGCGCGCCCTGGCCATCCACTACAGCCTCTCGCTCGTGCCCGCCACGCGGCGCGAGCTCGTCGACCTGTGCCACTCGGAAGAGCTCAAGGGCTCGCCCTTCTTCAACATCTTCGCCAACGTCGTCCTGCGGCCGTTCACCTCCGAAGAGGCCGAAGAGCTTCTCGCCGGCTGCGCCGCGGCCGCGGAGACCGCCCTCAGCCCTGAGGAGAAGGCCATCATCGCCCGCCTGGGAGGCGGCCATCCGTTCTTCCTCCAGATGGCGGGCCACTACCTCGTCGAAGGGAAAGGCCAGGGGCTGGCGGGAGAGGCGCTGCGCGCCTTCGCCGCCGACCGGTTCGATGAGCAGGCCGACGCCCACCTCACCTATCTCTGGTCCCACTCTCCGGAGAGTGAGAAGATCACCCTCCTCGCCGCCCTCGGCCTGGGCCTCGCCAAACCCTCCCGCCAGACCGTTCCGACCCTCGAAAACCTCAAGCGCCTCCACCCTCGAGCCTCGCTCGACGTGGTTTCCTTGGGGAAGCGCGGCCTGCTCCTGACGCAGGACTTGGCCTACAGCCTCTTCTCCCCGGCCTTCGCGCGTTGGCTGGCGCGCGAGGTGGTGGCCCCGGCGGGGCAGGAGGAAAGCCCGGCCTCCGTCGAGGCCTGGCTCACCGAAGGAGGGCATGAGCGTCTCCAGCCGGTGAGAGGCACGCTTCCCCGCTTCAAGAAGAAGTACTGGCCCATCCTGGCTACCGTCCTCAAGGAAGTCTCCTTCGAGATGATCGCCGGCGTGGCGCTCTCCAAGTTGATCTGAAGCCGATGGCGCCGCCGTAGCCGGAGCGCATGGCCAAGACGGGAGACTGTCGTTCCGGGGACCCCATCGGGTGATCGCCAAGTCGCCACGACCTAGCCAACCCCCTGCTTCGTGGAAAGTGGTATAGCAATTGCGACCCAGTGCATCGGATTCCGCTCGCCAGTTTCCCAAGTTTGCCACTTGATTTCAGAGGCGAAACGTCCCTATAATGGGCCATAAGTCCTACCGGTGTCCGGCGACAGGCTATACCACCAACCACTTGGTGGTCTCCCGGGGGTGAGTCGGATGGGCAAAGGGAGGGAGGGGGCTGAGGTGAAACCGGGCCAGGTGATGTGGCGCGAAAGGACCTCGGCGAAGCCAGGCGTCGGGCCGGCCGCCATCTCGTCGGACCTGGATAAGCCGCTCTACATCCGAATCCAGGAGTACCTGGCGGAGAGGATCTTCTCCGGAGAGTTGCCTCCCGATACCAAGCTGCCCTCCGAGCGAGAACTGAGCCGCGAACTCGAGATCAGCCGCATGACCGTGCGGCGGGCGATCACCGAACTTGTGAACGAAGGCTTGCTCACGCGCCGCCATGGGTCGGGGACGTACGTCGCCAAGCCTCGCGTCGCGTACGAGGCGCGCGAGCTGGTGAGCTACACCCAGGCGATGCGCTCGCGAGGCATCGCCGTCGGAAGCCAACTGCTCGAGTTTAGCCAGGTGCCGGCCAGCCGTCGTCTGGCCGAACGGCTGCAGGTCGAGATCGGTGAGGCCCTCTACCACGTGGCACGCCTCCGGCTCGCCAACCGCGTCCCCACGATCCTGGAACGGTCCTTCCTCCCCTGCGAGCGCACGCCGAACCTGGAAGAGTACGACTTGGAGCGCACCTCGATCCACGATCTGCTGACGGCCGGCTACGGCGTGCGCGTGCAGCATGTGACCCAGACGATCGAGGCCGTGACCGCCAGCGACACCCTGGCCAAGCAGCTACGGGTGGAGGAGGGCTTTCCCCTGCTGATGGTCTCTCGCACCATCCACCGCGCCGGGGACGGAAAGCCGGTCGTCTACAGCCAGGACTTGCTGCGCAGCGACTATGCCCGCATCCATCTGGAGCTGGACGGGTGAGACGCAGTTGGGTCCGCGGCGCACGGAGTGGCCGGCGCCGAGGCGGAGAAAGGAGGCCACCGACCACAGCCACAGGTTTCCCTAGCCATTCGCTCGACACCGATGGAGGAGGAATGTCCTCATGACCGAAATGGTTGCCCCTGCTGCGGGCGAACGCAAGCTCTACGCCCGCAAGAGCTCAGGGCTGATCCGCACGATCGGCGTGTTCGGGGCCATGGTCTTTGGGGTCCACTGTATCAGCCTGTCGTCGTCTGGCCTGATCCCCTATTCGTGGATCGCAGGCGTCTGGCCGGGCAGCAGCATCATCGGCGTCCTCACCGTGGCGGCGTTCTTCTGCCTGTTCCATGCCTACACCTACGCCACGATCGGGGCGGCCATGCCTCGCTCTGCGGCCGACTACACCCTGGCCAGCCGCGTGCTCAGCCCTCCGCTCGCCTTCGCCGCTAGCTGGACCCTGGTCATCTTCTCGGCCATGGTTGCCGGCGCGCTTATCGCCTGGATCCCCCTCGTCGCCCTGCCCACCCTGACACGCTCGATGGGCATCGTGTTCTCCAATCCAGGGCTGGTGGACTTCGCCGCCTGGTCCGCCAGCAAGATGGGGATCTTCGTAATCGGCACCGTCTGCGCCGTGATCACGTTCGTCACGATGATCTTGCCCACCCGCACGATCGTGCGCATCCTGGAGATCGGGTTCTTCCTCGGCCTGCTAGCCTGGGTGATCCTCTACTTCCAGCTCGGCACGGCCTCGACCAACGCTTTCCCCGCCGCCTGGAACCACTTCATGGGAGAAGGCAGCTATGAGGGCCGCGTCGCCCTCGCCCAGCAGTACGGCATGCAGATCAACCCCAATGTAGCCATCATGACCCTGGCCGGCCTGATCATGGGCTTCTGGGTCTTCTACGGCTACTACATCCCGACGTTCTTCGCCGGCGAGGTGAAGCAGGCCGAGTCCACGCTCCTGGCGGGGAGCTGGTCATCTCTGATCGTCACCTGGGCGATCTTCGTCGTCGGGGCCCTGCTGCTGCAGCGTCTGGTGCCGCTGGAGTGGATCGCGGCCGAGAGCTACCTGAGCCAGAGCCCGGACGCCATCGCCGCCGGCGTGACGGCGATGCCCTACATCACGTTCTACGCCGCGGTTCTCAGCCCGAGCTTCCCGCTCGTCCTGATCGTGGCGGTGGCCTGGATCTACACTCTGATCAACCTGGCGCAAACCTACTTCTTCTACTGCAGCCGGATCATCTTCGCCTGGTCGTTCGACCGGCTCATCCCGGAGTTCGTGTCCTGGATCCACCCGCGGCTGCATAGCCCGATCTGGGCGATCCTGATCATCACCGGCATCGCCGAGGTCGGCATCCTCGATTCCTCCGGTCTGCTGTGGCCGGGGAGCGTGATGGGAGCCCAGCTGAACTTCGTCTTCTTCGCCGTGGTCACGATGTTCGTCCCCGTGATCGCCATCACGTTCTTCCCCTTCCTGCGCAAGGATCTCTTCGAGAACGCCAGCGCCATGGTCCGGCGCAAGCTCGGGCCGGTGCCGGTGATCACGATCGTGGGCGGCATCGCGCTGGCCTACATGATCTGGATGGTCATCGCCTCCTTCCTCTATCCGGCCGTCGGCGGCGGCATCAACCCCACCAAGCTGGCCGTCCTGGCCGGGCTGGTGATCACCGGCCTGGCCGTCTTCTACGGCGCCCGCGCCTACCGGATGCGGAAGGAAGGCATCGATCTGAACTGGACCTTCCAATCCGTCCCACCCGTGTAGAATCAAGCCTGCGCCGCGAACCCCATTCCCGGGAGGGGGCCCTCCCCCTCCCGGTGCTTTCTCAGGGATCATCCGCATGGGAATGACCCGCATCCTCTACGCTTCCGACTTCCACGGCTCGGAGGCCTTCTTCCGCAAGTTCCTGGGCGCCGCCTTGCAGTACAAGGCCGAGGTCTTGATCGTCGGCGGCGACGTCACGGGGAAGGCGATGATCCCCGTGATCCACCAGGGCGACGGCCGCCACGAGGCCCAGCTGTTCGGACGCAACGAGAGCCCGGCCACCCCCGCCGAACTCGAGAAGCTCAAGCAAACCATCACCAACGTCGGCTTCTATCCCCTGGTCCTGGAGAGGCCGGAGGCCGAAGCCCTCGAGGCCGACCAGGGCCGCATGGCCCGGCGGTTCGAGCAAGAGATGATTGCGCGTGTGCGCGCATGGATGACGCTGGCCGAGGAGAAGCTGGGGCCGAAGGGCATCCATCTCTACTTCATGCCCGGAAACGACGACATCTTCGCCATCGACGCCGCCATCGAAGGCTATGAGCACATTCACAACCCCGACGGCCGCCGTTTCTGGATCGACGACGACCATGAGCTGGTCGGGGTCTCCTACGCCAATCTCACCCCCTGGCGCTGTGCCCGCGACGTATCCGAGGCAGCGCTGGCTGCCAAGCTCGAGCAAGCCGTGGCGCTCCTCGAGGCCACGCAGCGGGCCGTCCTGGTCGTTCACGTCCCCCCGTTCGATTCCGGCATCGACGTCTGCCCCGAGCTCGATGACAACCTGCAGATCGTCCACCGCGGCGGCCATGTGCTCATGAAACCCGTGGGAAGCCCTGCGGTGCGGGCGGCGATCGAGAAGGCGCGGCCCTTGCTGACGCTCCACGGCCACATCCATGAGGCCCCCGGCCACACCCGGATCGGCCCGACGCTGTGCATCAACGCCGGGAGTGAATACACCGAAGGAATTCTCAAGGCGGCGATCATCAACCTGGAGCGCGACCGGGTGAAGGGGCACGTCTTGATCTCCGGATAAGACCTGGGAGAGCCGATGGGCAGCTACGGCGAGATCCGCCCCGATTTCTACGACGAGCGAACGCGCATTCTGGAGGCTCTGGCCACCGACGAAAACCGGCACATCCTGCTCCGCCTCATCGGCGCCTTGGCCTTTCGCACCCATTGCCCCCAGTTCGGCTACCTGCAGGAAGCCCTCGGCCGCGTCTTCACCGATATCGACTTCGCCTCCTACCAGCGCTTCTTCAAAGACATTCAGCGCCTCCTCGGCGAGCTCGGCTACCAGGAAGACAAGATGGTCTCGCGCCTCTTCGGCGAGCATCGCATGCTCTTCCACGACCCCCTCCATGGGCGCCACATTGATATCTTCTTCGACCAACTTCACTTCTCACACACTCTCCCGCTCGCCGGCCGACTGGAAGCCGAAAACCTCACCCTGCCGCTGGCCGAGCTCTTCCTGGAAAAAGCGCAGATCGTCCAGGTGAACGAAAAGGACCTCATCGACGCCGTCATGCTCCTGCGCGAACATCCGATCGGCGAGAGGGATGATGAGACCATCAACGCCCGAATCATCACCAGGCTCACCTCAACCGACTGGGGCCTGTGGCGCACCGTCACCGGAAACCTGGCCTTGCTCCGGGAAACCCTGCCCCGCTATTCCCAGCTGAGCGCCGAGGATCGTCGGGTGGTGGCCGAACGGATCGATCAACTGCAACGCACCATCGACGGGGCGCCCAAGAGCACCAAATGGAAAATCCGCGCCGCCATCGGCGAACGCGTCAAGTGGTATGAGGATGTGGAAGACCTGGCGGGGCGGTAGGACGATGGCGCCGGCGCAGCCGGAGTAGAGAGCCAATGATGGAGACTGCCATTCCAGGCAGCCGTCGGGTGATCGGTGATCAGTGATCGGTGTCCGGGGTACCCAGGCACCATGGCGATTGGGCACCTGGGTACTGGGTGCCCGGGTGCCCTGGCGCCTTCCTACTGATAACCGATCACCGAGTAACCGATCACTGATCACCCACTCCACCGGGATGTCAGGCCAATCCTAGAATCACACCGATCGCACAGATCCGAGATGACCCAACGCTTCATCCTCGCCCACGACACAGGCACCGGCGGCGACAAGGCTGTCCTCACCGACCTCTCCGGCCGGATTCTCCACTCCCACTATCAGCCGTATCCGGTGCTCTACCCTCGCCCCGAATGGGCCGAGCAGGATCCCGAGGCTCTTTGGCAGGCCGTCGCCGGCACCACCCGTCAGGTGATCGAGGCAGCCGGCATCAACCCGAAGGAGATCCTCGCCCTGGGGATCTCGGCTCAGATGTTCAACCTGCTCCCCGTCGATGAGGACGGGCGGCCTGTGACGCCGATGCTCTCCTGGCTCGACGTACGCAGCACCGCCCAGGCCGATCGCCTGCTCCTGGGAGATCTACCCTCCTTCCTCTTCCAACACACCGGCAATATCCCCACGGCCAAGGATGTGATCCCGAAGATCCTCTGGCTGAAGGAGGAGCGCCCCGACCTGTGGAAGCGCACGGCCCGCCTCCTGGACTGCAAGGAGTACATCCTCCACCGCCTGACGGGCCGCTTCGCCACCGATTACCACGGGGCCTCCGCCTACTTCCTCTTCGACCCTCAACGCAAGACCTGGTCGGA